>NZ_JNKD01000017.1:0-53292 GCF_000701925.1 Ruminobacter sp. RM87
CTATGGCTTTCTAATTTTCAAAGAAAACAAACAGTTGTCAAACAAATTCATATTTAAATATTTTCTAAAAAATCAGTTCCTGATGTCTTTTAAGCACGCCACATAATTGAATGAAAAATATACAGATTTTTCAGGTAAAAAGTTTGAAATAAAACATAACAGAAAAAATATTTATGATGGAAACTCGTCTTATCCCCAAAAAATTTCTGAAGTTGATAAAAAATTTGGCTGACGAAAACAGAAATTACAAAAAAATTTTTGGTAATGTATTTTGGTTAGAAGTGGTAAAGGAAAAAAATTATAGCTGGTTTAATTTGAGGTTAAATTCCAAATTGATGTGTTTTCTGACATTTTTCCCCGAAACCTCTCCTGTCGAAAGTCTGTTTTTAATGTCTTTCACTTCCAGTATATGACTGAGATTATCCTTATAAAAACGCCAGCTTTCGGAAAGTCCGTCATCAGGAATGTATTTTGTGTTAAATGACTCATCATCTACAAGGTTCAGCTGAATATTCTCTTCAAAACAAACAGGATTTATCAGTTTTCGGTTTGTTGTGATGCCTGCAAAAAGCAGTGAAAGATTCTTTTCGTCATACAGGCTGCTGCACAGCTGCAGAATATTGTCGTATTTTCTGAACATAAGCCGATAAACAAGTCTGTTCTGCTGAAAAAATACTGAGTCCTGATCATAACTCTTGTACAGAGACTCTGCATCTATACTCCGTCCCTTTATCATGCCGTACGGATCGGTAAACCAGTACTGTGCGTATCTGAGCTTACTGAAAATATCCTGCATGGAGTTCCTGACTGAATTTCCTTCGACAGATTCATACTTATTGTCTTCAATCCCCTCAACCGTATATCCGAAGAACTGACCGTGATAACCGAGACTGTACTCATACTGCCTCAGTTTTCTTTCTATAAGCTTTTCTCCCGCATCAATCGTCAGTCCCAAAATTCTGTAGGGATTGTTTTTCAAGAAATATTCCAACATTCAACTACCACCACGCCATCATCTAATTTCCCGGAGAAATTTCTTCCTACCTGAATGATTTTCTTTTTTTTCTGAACGGTCTTGTTATTATTCGTAAAAACCACCAGCACAGCCTTACAATAAGAATACGTCTGACAGCACCTGTCTTAATAATGTGATATTTGGAATTGCCACCATAACCGATATCAGCGATCTTATATTTTTCCAGATCATTCTTATTCAGAACCTCATCGATGTCATCGAACATTTTCTGATTTTCTTTATGTGAGTCATCAACTTTAAATGTAGCTTTTATTCTGAAAAATTCATCTTCCTGAATCAGGTCATATTCACCGTACTTCTTCTGAATTTCCACGATATACTTTTTTATCAGCATCTCTGCTTCATAATCAGGATTTTCCTTTTCCACGAAATTCATTACCGCGGATAAATATTTGCGTATTTCATGTTCCGAAAAATGATCTGCAGAGCACAGACAACTGCGCATACAGAACAGAACACGAAAAATCCTGTCTGATTTTTCAGGAAGATAATCTTCACTGTTTGTATCTGAAGTGTGTTCAATTAACGATGTATATGTATTCAACATTTAATAAAGCTCGAACTCTTCCGTAATGATTCTGTATATTGCCCTGCTGTCTGCTTCTTTTATCGGATAACTGTCAATATTCACGTTATCCATAACAGCCATCACATTGATGATAAAATCCATAAAATTCTCATAAAACACCGTCGGAGAGAAGTGAAAACGATGACTGTTTATCTTAAGAATGGAATCTGTCTTCTTAAAATCATATTTTGCCAGTATCGAGTAATTCGATTCTGATGTTCCCAATGATGACGACTGCTTCGCAAAAACCGTGACAATGCATCTGCTGCATGAAGCATCAGCGTCAATATGCCAAAGATGTGGACTGCTGGCTCCGGTCCAGCGATCCACCGACATGCATTCAAAATCAAGAACGTTATTTTCGGAATAGAGATAACGCAGAACATCTTTATCATCAGGAATAATTTCCGCATATTTACGGTTTTGTATGAGACCTTCGACAAACAGCAGTTCCTTCAATTCCATAAAACCTTCAATGAACTGTCGCTCCCCGACTCCGTTAAAACCGGACTTTAAATCAATATTTGGTTTAAATGTTTTAAGAAGATCCCAGACGATATAGTAAAAAAATACCCTCTGTCTGATGTTCCACAGCGAATAATAATAATCCTTCAGATTCTCAAAAAAACCGGTCAGGAAATAATTTCTTATCAGAGGATAATCTTCAAGTCTGCCAATAACATCCCTTATATTTTTCTCAATATTCAGCATTTCTGATCTTATCTTTCTTACCTTAAAGTAAAACCACATTTTTCCGCTGCGGGCTTCATCGGTAAGAACAGACTGCAGTCCGTTAAAAAACAGCTCAATCCTGTCCTTTATGTAATTTTTGCTTATCGGTAACTTTTTGGCTGCCGGCTCAAATCCTGAGCTCTTTTTAATGTTTTCAAGCAGTCTTTCTGAAATCAGACAGTTATTCTTTAAATACGCTAATTTTCTGTCCCATTCTTCTCCATTTCTCTTATAAAGCTGGCGAAATAAAGCGGAAACAGCGTTTATGTGAACATCTGAACTTATGAATTCCTGATATCCCTTCGGTTTTTTATCTTTCTTAAATAATTTATCGATGATTCTGCTTTCTACAAGTTCAACATTACTCATCACCCTCACGTAATCCAGGATTAAATCGCTGTCACAGACCGAGGCTTCTGATTCTGTCATAAAACGATAATAAAAAGAAAGTCTGGACAGATTTGACAATTCATCCATAAGTACGGCGTCGGATAATACGCCAAGAGTTGATTCCCCAAGAATTTTCTCAATTCTGCTGACAGAATCCTCTGAATCAACCAAAAAATACAGACTCTGTCTAAAATTTCTTAAAGTACTCGGTTTTACGATGATCTGCCTGGTTTTCAGACAAAAATAGTAATTCTGCAGACTATTATCCATTTTCAGCCCCGCACTCATATAGCTTCAGTTCGATATTTCCGGCAATTTCATCGATTGAGAAATAGATATTGCTTTCATCAGAGAGCCATGGGATTCTTTTGTCTTCTTCATTTTTGATTTCATCGTAATCCCTGCCGCCGTAGGTTCTTTTAAGCTTATTGAAGTCACTGTCAGCGGAAGAATCTTCTCCATGTGTGGCACCTGTCGAAACATTTCCGTTTTTCAGTTTATATACGCTCACTTCACTCTCTTCTGGAGAATACATGAATATATAAACATTATCCAGAGCCCTGACTACACAGTAGCAGCTTGAATCCATTGACCTGCCGACAGAAAATACCGCCACATAATTCTCAGGTGTTCTGATTTTACCCAGACATTTTTCCGGCACGTACAGTCTGATAAAGGTCAGGTTTTTCAAAATATAATTTTCTTTCAAAAAGTCATCGGTTATACCTGCAAGTTTTTCAGGCATCAGCGTTCTAAAAATTTCATAGTGAATTCTGTTTCTGTAGAGAATCAGATCCTGCCCTGATGGTTTTCCGCCGTTGTAATCAGCTATTCCGTAAAGCAGATCTGCCATTGGCGGAATATCTACCAGATTGTTTCTTAACATACTGACCAGTGTCAGAAAGGACGTGACAAACTTCCCCCATGAACTCTGAATCTGATTTATTTCTTTCAGGTTAAATCTGTTTTTTTCTTCTCTATAAAAAACAAACACATCATATAAAGATACGCCGAATCCGGTACAGACACTCTCAAAATCAGAGGAACCGCTTCCGAATACGGAAACATCAACACCTTTATCACGTAGAGTCTTGTTATTCTGTCTGGTTCTGCAGCAGTACACAAACACATAATAGAAAAACAATTTTTCCATAAAGGGAATGGAAAGATTTTTAACCGGACCGTTCTTCTTCCAGAGAAAATTTACGTAATCAATAATCATGTTTTCATAAAGATCGTCAACCGCTGAACGTCTGCTGAAACATTTAAGCAAATTTCTGTCTTTACTGAGAAGTCTTCTGTAATATTTCCCGTCTGCAAGATACTTAAAACAGTCTGTGAAAAAGAGCAGCGGCATCTGTTCACTGCTTTTCTGGCTCTGATAGTTCTCTCGTGCGAGCCACATCAGAAAAACGTGGAGTTCTCCCGAGGTGAATGCCTCTATGGTATCGGCGTTAAAAATAAAACCGGGATCATCATCATCAGAATAAATTTTTCCGGATGTATCTCCCCGAGCCAGATTTCTTATCAGTACAGGTTCAGACAGTGCCGGAAGTTCTTTTACAGCCTTATGGCACCTGTCATAAAATTTCAGATAAAAAAGAATAAATTTGCGACGTCTTTCGGGAGTGAATTTGATTTCATCTTTTATGTAACGCAAAAACACTCCGAAGATCAGATCGAAAAATCTGTCCTTTCCTCTATTGAAATAACTTGTACCGTTCAAATAGTTATCCAGCAGGCTCAGAGCCTTGTAGGCCGGATCATATCTGTGAGCGATTTCCAGAATTTTATTGCATGTGGAAGCCATGGCTCTGTCAAAATCAGAGAGGTCATCATCCCCCCTTCTGATTTTAATCAGCTCTTCATTCCACAAATCACTAAAATTCAAATATTCCAGCTGCTCGGACATTTATAAATCATTTCTCCTGACTGTTGGCAGAATACTGATTATCCGCAATTTTTGTAAATGCCTTCAGAACGGCATTCATGCTGGTTGAAGCCACCTTTTCATAATGATCGGCTCTTTCCCTGTAAGCCTGAGCCCAGTGATCCGTGAGTTCTTTGGTAATCTGTTTAACGTTCTCTGAATAATCCTGGATATTATTTTTCAGAGTACTGTCCATAACAGGCTTAATGTCCTGTATTTCCCTGATACCTGAGGCCAGATCTCTTTCCATCTTTTCCATATCCTTTAAAATTTCTGATACGTTATTAGACACCTCGTTAATTTTTTTCAGTCTGCTGAGGGAATCCTCACTTTCAGGATCCAACCTGTTGACCTGATCCATAATGTTTTGCTGAAGGTTTTCAATCTTTTCAGTCAGATCAGAACATTTAACTACGGAATCTGATGTTTTGCCCACAAGAGCTTCAATATTGCCGCAGATAGCTTCGCCCCTTGCTCCAAGTTCACCTGCCAATTTTCCCCACTTTTCAATGTCATCACTTATATGCTGGATATTGTTCATGGCATCACTGGTCAGAGTCTTAAATTTATCAGACCATTCGGTATACCTGATGGTGACAGTCGTGGTGGCTTTATTGGTGGAATCTATAAAATTTCTGCCGGCGGATTCCAGCGCCTCAGTGTATTTGCTGAATATTCTGTCAAAGACTCCACTCATGTTGTCGATAGCCTTTTTTATGGCTTCTTCGTTAACGTCAGCAATGTACTGCGTAATGGATTTGGCAAGATACTCTGCAGACTCTCTTGAATTGGTATTGAGAGTAGTTACAAGAGTATTCTTTAAGTCAATAATACAATCCTGAACTGAATTTGTTCTAACCCCCATTTTTCTAAGAGAATTATCATTGCTTATATTAGGAACAAATGATTCATCTATCACGTGTTGCAGTTTCGTAATTGACTTCATGACATAAAAAGAAACAACACATCTTATGACCGAACAGATAAGACTTGCAGAAACCCCCCATACGGAAGTTATGAATGCCACCTTGGCATTTTTGAGCAGTGATATCAGCTGTTCATTCTGGATCTGGGTAGCCCCCTGAAATGTATCAAGATTGTTAAATCCGCCCAAAGCCAAAAGAAGCCCCACGAACGTACCAAGAACCCCCAGACCGGTAAGAAGTGAAGGGAACAGGGATCTCACCTCGCATATTCCCGGAGCAATGGTATGTTCATTGAAAAAATCATCAGCACATTTTGAATTGCAGTACTTAGCCTGCATTCCGTCAACGTATTCGAGAAGCGAATTTCTGAACGGTTTTACAAGATGTTTTAATTTGCCTTTCTGATGTTCTATATCAAAAAACATCCTGTCGGCATTATCCTTGTCACCGTTTTTACACTTATACTGCTCCATTTTCTGCATAAGCTGATCGATAAGCTTTCTAGACTCATTTTGCTTTAGGAATTCAGAAAAAATAAAAATTAAAAACAGTATCACTATGACAATGCAAAAAAACCAAGAGGTTCCATCACTTAACGCAGGTATAAAGCCCTTTATAGCATTCAATAACATAAAAACCTGATAAACAAATACACCAAACCGACTACAGCTATCACCCAAAGTACCCATTTAACCAGTAATGGCACTCTGGAAATACGCATATTCTCAAATTCTTCATGAGATGACACAAACCTTATGTCCATGTTCTCATTTACACTTTTTTTTATTCCCCGCGGCACTGATTCATAATTCATACCCGGGATAAACATTTCTTCTCCTGCTCCGTCCCTCTCCTCCCTGTCAATGTCTTTTTCAGGTACCAATATTTCATCAGGCAAATCAGGAAGAGTATCATCACCGGATGATGAATGTTTTTCAGACTTAACCTCTGAAACGGGAGTAAACTCTTCATAAACTTCAGGTTTCTCACGGAGAGTCTCCTGCACATAAGAAGATTGTTCTATGCATTCAGAAAGTACCCATCCTCCATCATCGAGAGTAAAGTCTGTATCATAGATTCCGTCCAGTTCAAATTTTCCCGGTGAAAGAATGCAATTATCACGCTCAACATCGTCAGCCAGGAGTATAAACCTGCATGCTCCGTGATTTCCCAAATTAACGATCGAGCTCTGAATTCCCTTATTAATGGATATACGCACTTTTCCTTTTATTGGTCTGGAAGGGTATCGCGGTTTAATCCTGAACACAAACCTGTTAGGCCCCCACTCTCCCTTCTCTCCCAGATATGAATCAGGTTCTTTTCTTTCTATACAGAATGAAAGCGACCTTACTTCTTTTTCAAAAAAATAATCAAACTCTCCGTTTTTGCGAATTTTAATACGCATCTTTGCTTATCTCTTTATAAGTATTTATGTATCTCCCCAGTTCATCATTTTCCTGTTCGTCAAGACCTATTGGATTTGTAACACCGAGATTATCTTTTACATATCCCCCAAAATTTTGCATCCATTTTTTAGAATACGCACGACCATGATTGTCAGCCTCTTTCTCATTAAGGACAGGAATCTTTTCCGCATCAACCTCAGGAATATCTGTAAGCGCCAGATTATTTATAGAATAAATACAGTCTGAAATTATCATTTTTACAATCTGAACCATTACCGGCCATAATTCGTCCTTGTTATTTTTAGTCTTGGAAATTTCCTCGGTTTCTGTGCAGAGTTTTTCCTTCAGATTATTTTTCTCCGCATAGTTAACAATTTCAGAGGATATGAATTCCAGACAGGACTTACTGATCAATCTGGTGTTGGCCGGTTCAGTTGACAGATTTCTCATGTGATCAATCCATCTGTTGTAGATCTTTTCACCGAAAGACAGAATTTTATGAGAATTATCCTCAGCAGCATCTGTATCGTCACCAAGTGAATTCAGAAGATCATCAATATCTGATAAATCATCAGGCTCACTGCTCCGATTATTCTTTTTCTCAGTCTCAGGTTCTTCGTCATCATCCAGATAATCTGAATGCTGATAAATATCCTTTATGGTTCCTTCGCGTAAATCAAACAGAGAAAGAATATCAGCCCAGCGAATCGACATATTGGGATTGCTTTTATACTCGGTTAGAGTCTTTTTCAGATTGAACTTTTTACGATTTTTGACTTCGTCATTATTTTTGCTGGTGTACCATTTATCAAGGAGATTTATGGCTGTATTGCAGCAATCCTTAAGTGTATTCTCAATGGAAAATTTTCTGATTTTATCGGCATCTATGGCATTAATGTAATTACAGATTCTCTCCATGCCTCCGTCATTAAGTTTCAGCACGGCATCCCATGCTTCCTCAGGATCGGCAATATAGGTTTTTATATCATCGTCATTTATAAAACATTCTTTCATGTCATCTATTCTCTGACTGAAATCAGAATTTAATTCCTCTTCCAATCCTTCATATACTTTTATGAAAGGACACGACTGCAGTCCTGGTTTTCTTACCAGAAATATATTATTAAAAGGTTGCGGATTCTTATCGGTTCCATTCCAGTTCGTAAACCATTCTTCATTTCCGAATTTTTCCTTAACAGCCTGCCAGAGAAGACCTTTATCTCCATATTCATATCTGGTCTTATCCAGATCCGAAGATATCCTTGAATCAAATTTGGTTATTGCCCATAACAGACCTGTCTGATGACTGTTTCTCTTTTCCGGAGTTTCACCCTGCGTTTTCTCAATCCATCTGCGAATAACATCCTCCATTTTTGTATTGATCTGACTGTCGGCGGAGGTACAAACAATCAGACTGTTTATTTCCAAGTTATCGGTATATCTTTCAAAAAGATAAGCCACCTTGCCTCTTAAAAACAAACGGGATAATAACGTCTGTCCCCGAGTATTATCGGAATCCTGCTCATTCACAGACGATACAGCCATACGACCTCTGTATCCGGGAAAATCCAGCAGGTCCATCTTTTTGATAATATCAAGCTTAGGACTGCGAATACAAAGTGACAGTTCGGCAGTTAAGGCGGCAAGTTCACTTAAAGGAATGTCAACCTCTACCTTATCTTTAGTCATCACGCGGGTCTTGTATTCAGACTCCTCGCTTCCTAGTCTGTACAGAGCATTAACATTGATTATGGAAAGATTATTGTTATTGTCATGCGGTACAAGAGCCTCTTCCTGAGCATAAACGATTTCCGAATTACAGAGTTCACTCAATGTTTTGGCCAATTTTTTGTAAAGACGGGTCAGCTCGTGCTGTTTTTTTCCGTTCCATAAAACGGAAAAAAAATCAGCTCTCTGGTTAAGATCTCCGTAAATAATTTTGGTACGAGCCGCTTTCCAATAGGTTTCACCAAGGTTTTCCAGCTGAGGAAAATTGTCCTTGATATAATCTTCCAGGGAAAAGATCTCATCAAGAGCCATATTTACCTTTTCCTTTTTCTGTATACAGTTGGCTTTCTTCACGGCGTCAGCAATATTGGCACTACTGTTGTCGTATGGTTCCCTGTTCTTAAAATCATTGTAATAGGTATTTACAATTATTTTAATAATCTCATTTTCCTTAAGCATCTGCAGTAGTAAAGGATACCTGGTATCAATACACTCACTTGCATCAGTGGTAAATCTGGTAACCAGTCCGGTTGATTCCTTACCCCCGCCGGAAGGATTGATATCATCAATAAAGTTATATTCCTTGTTGTTTCCAAGGTAAGTTATCAGTTTTCCATCTTTGTCAGATGCCAGTGTGGAAACCAGATAAGACTTGCCTACCTGAGATTCGCCGAACAGACCGATACCGGTTTTTTTACCGCATACTTTACTTAACAGTCTGGCTTTAGCAGCTGTTTTGCCGAGATGATAACAGGTATTATCAGCTTCCTTTTTGATAACTTTAACCTTGCCTGATACCTTTTCCACCCATTTAATTGAACTTTCGGAATTGGCCTCGACAGTGTCCCACTCTTCTTTAAGATTTAAAAATTCGTTATTCATTTATTAAAATACTCCCACTATCAAGCCAGTAAGCATTATCTGACAGTCCTCTGTCCGGAAGGGTACAGAGTTTAATCTTCACATCCTCGTCAAAGCAGTCAATGTTTCTGTTTGATGACTGACTCTTCCTTACTGAAAGTTTGGATGAAGGCTGTTTGTTTTTATCATCATTTTCATCTGAAAAATCAATGTTTCTTTCCAAAGTCACTTCAATACAAGCATCTGCATCGGCATTAAGCTGTCTTGCCAGTTTTTCACTGAGGACGAGCTTATACAGTATGGAAGCAGGCCACCTTTCGTACTGCATGGATCTGTAACCCAATACAATCGGACCGGAAACTCTGAAGCTGCCGTCAAATTTATACTTTGGATCATCAAAATTGACATCCCTGTAGTAGATATTCTTGTCATACAGTCTTTCACATGCCGCATCAAGACGTCCGAGGTATCTGACACACGATTTAATCTTTATGGACAGAGACTTGAAGTTGAATTCGGTTAAGGCGCCATTAGCACTTGAATGACAGATTAATGCCCCCACAGCCGCAGTGGTCTTGGGATCATCAATAAAACCGTTTTTCCTCATCGGATACCAGTCTGCAATCTTGTAAGAATGCATTGATATAACTCTCTTCGGAGGAATATCAACCCTGTTTCTGAAACATGAGAGAATTCCTGGCAGATTGGATGGACGCCCTGTCAGCAGAACTACATCACAATTGTAGTAGTGAATAACCTCTGCCATGTAGGAAAAGACCTTTTCACAGATATCCAGTGACTGACAGGTAGAAAAGTTGTTGTCAAATTCCTTGAAATTAACGCGCAGAATCACATCCATTATTGAGAAGGAATCATCTTTTATCAGAGCGGCAAAATCCCTGCTGATATAATCTATAACATTCTGATTTACCGGGGATGACTCCAGAATATCCCTGAATGTACGATTATCCACATCGTATTTGTCAAAATCCCTTGCACCATACTTTTCATAAGCACTCAGGATCTTAAGTGCCAGAGGTTCAAAAAGCTGCAGTGTCAGAATCTTCTTTAAATTCTTTTCCTGAGCAGAACCTTCTGACGTACCACCTATCTTGCGGCTTAAAATTTCTGAAATGTCATCATCGTAAGCCCCCCTGCCTTTCATGTAGGCTTTTATGGAGGAAACAACATAACGTTTAATCACGTTCAGCATGATGTCATCGCCGGCAACCTTAAAGCTTTCCCTGAAAAACTGAGTCGGTGCTATGGCATCTCCGTTTGAATTGAGAGAGAACTGATTTATGACTATATCTGAGGTACCGCCACCGATATCAACAGTTGCCATAACGAGTTTCTGGGAATTTCTGCGACGGGAATAACTTCTGAAAAAATTATCATAGTTGTTACTGAAATTCTTCACCATTTCGTTATAGATAAACACCACCTGACCGCAGATTGCCTCATCCCATTTAATCTGTACTTCAGGTATCTCCGGCCACATATTTTTGACTTTCGAATCATCCTGAGACATATTAAAGATGTTCACGTCATCTTCAGTGGTGTCCCACTTCATTGCCTTCCAGAAAATCCCCAGTGCTCTCTTCATGCACTGTTCGTATGCTTCAATCTCCTCTCTCGGCATTCCTGGCGGAATTGTCAGAATAATAGATTTCAGATATCGCGGAGAATCCTTTGATTTCATTGACGATCTCTGATAAACACTGTTAATAAGACAGTAAGACTGAGCTAAAATCTCATTAAGAAGGAAAGTCATTAAAGACATACGTGAATATTTCGGCTCAAATACAGCTTCATAATCCTCATTTTCATAGGTTGCGAAACCGGCCTGATTTATATAAGTCTGAATCGGGGCTATATTTGCACTTTTGGATTCGTTGTTGGTACATGAAGGATTCACGTACCAGATACTCTTCTGTTCCTCATCATCCCACAGATATCTTTTAGGACTGGATAATCCTGTTAAACCTTCATTGCCTTCCAGATTCCATGTAAGTTTTTGAGCTTCATAACCTGTTCTGACCATTGAGGCCCAGACAAAAGGTGTTGCTCCGTTTGGTGAAACACAGTATTTATTATTATTGAATGAAGGAATTGCAAATTCCACTCTGCTCGGAAATGCATCATTGTAGATTATGGTCGGATCTGTAAGATCTCTCATTCCCATCTGATAGTTAGATGAAAAACCTTTTTCATTAGGATGTCTTTCCACAAACAGTGCACAGGTTCTTGAATTACCGACATCTAAAACCAGATCTACGGGTACTGCACCATCTTCGAATTTCTGGTACTTAATAATCTTAACTCTAGGAATTTTTACACAGTCCTGATTTAACAGCAGACTGATAATGGTCTGATAAAAGGCTGTACCCTGATGATTAATTGTATTTTTTTGCTTCTCTGATTCTGTGTATTCCTTTCGGACACTGTACTCTTCCCAGATGTTATTTATCCATGTAGAAACAAAAAAATTATCTTTTATAAATGAATTAATATTTAAAAAATTGGAACACAGCGCAAATTTAGCACCAGAACGTATATCCTCACTCAAAGGAAATAATCCTTTTAATTTATCCCTGTCATTATTATTAACAGAGGTATCAAAAGCTATCACCAGATGATACTTTTTCTCTTCGCCGGCAATCTTTTTAAAAAAAGCTCTTGCCCAGCAGGAAGGTCCGTTGGCAAAACCGTCTCTGTCATCAAGTTTTTTCAAAAAAGGAATAGGAAACCACTTTTGTTCATAAGCTTCCAGTGCTTCTTTGAGTTCATAGCGAATCGTTTTCGTATCTGAATTATATTCCTCGTTATTTACAAGGTTTACATATTTCTTCTCAATCTTTTTTACTTTTTCCAGACACTCTGCATCAGAGTTAATAACAAAACGTTCGTAGTGATCCTCATCCAATGCAGATAAATCAATTTTAAAATCAGTAAATTGAACCCCGCTGTGTTCAATTAAAATCATATCATCCTGAGATTCAATAAACTTATTTACCATTTTTGATATCCCCTGTAACAATTTCAGTTACCTAAGTTCAAATTCTTTATCTAACTGCTTCTGTTCCCAATGAATGCACAGATATTTTCCAGCCTTTTGAATCAAGTAGCAGGAAACAATTATCAAAAACCTCGCTACACTGGATTTTTGAAAATTCAACGCCGCAGTTTTTAATGGCATCCTGCTGATTTATGGCAAAAGATAGCCCGCTGTCCACTTTAGAATATTTTGTGTTCAGCGTACAGAGTTCACTCTCGCCATCCCACATTCTTACCCTGGCTGAATTATTTTTTAACAATCTGTAGGAAACTGAGATTTTAGCCTGAACCACATGTTCACCGACAGCATTTGCGGAATCTGATTTCTTTGATTTTTCAGCATCAGTACCCTGAACCGTGGAATCTTCCTGAGATACCGTTTCAGGAACTGAACCATTCTCCGCTATGCCGGATTGAGCTTCAGTGTCAGCAGCAGGCATGGATGAAGATGAGTTATCCTCAATATCAGAAGATGAACCTGAAGACTCTGATGAATCACTGACAGCAGATGTATCTTCGTATGTCTCCTCTGAAACCTCACCGGAATCATAACTGCCGGTCTCAACGATATCTGATGTATCGTAGGCTGACGTTTCCGAACTAACACCTACGCTGTTATCATTACCTGATTCCACAACCTCGCTTGAAGAATATTCACCAGAAGAAACGTCACTAAAAGCACTGGAATTCTGTTCCGGTAAGCCGGCGGCACCGGAATCGCCGCCATTCGGCATACCAGCTCCTCCATCCCCCGTGCCGGAACCGGCATTTTCTGAAGAGCCTGATAAAGAGTCTCCGTTTACCACAAGTACGAACTGATCGCCGGCATCCTTATTTGAGGCATTCTTACTGTCATCATGACTGTCTTCATCAGCCTGTTCCGTATTTTCCTGTTCGTTTTCCTGCTCGTTTACAGGTTCAGAACCTTCCGGATTGTCATCTTCCGGATATATCAGCCAGAAAAGAAGACATAGAAACAGTAGCAGAAGAACTATAATGAATATCCAGAAACCATAAGATTTTTTCCCGGACTTTTTATCATCAGAATCAACCTGGCCCTCTGCCTCATTATTCAAACCGGATGACGCTTGACTGTCATAATTGAAATTGTCCTGATTATTTTCGTCAGCTCCCTGACCACCGTTTGAATTATACTGGGGATTTACCTGGGAATCTGACAGATTCAGGTCAGCTAAATTAACTGAAGTACCGTCGTCAAATACATCGTTTTTAAAATGATTATCTGATCCTGATGCATTGAAACAAGAAGATTCATCTTTATTCGCATCATAATGGAAAGAAACTGAAGGTTCCTCCTTGTCTGCCCCCTCAGAAAGAGAATCGGCCATATCTTTTATACTGTCTGCATCTGTTTTTTCATCATCTGAATCATCCTTCCATGAATCGATGTCAGGCCAGATGTTCTTAAAATCCTGTGCCGCATCGATGTCATCCTGCTCAGCAAAATCTGATTCATC
The DNA here is from genome assembly GCF_000701925.1 of Ruminobacter sp. RM87. Classification (NCBI taxonomy): domain Bacteria; kingdom Pseudomonadati; phylum Pseudomonadota; class Gammaproteobacteria; order Aeromonadales; family Succinivibrionaceae; genus Ruminobacter; species Ruminobacter sp. RM87. The sequence goes on from NZ_JNKD01000017.1 coordinate 14,113, forward strand.
GTTTTTAGATGAAAAATAATTAAACTGACTATAGTATTTTTCCGCAGGAGTGGATTCAAAGTCCACCAGATCGGAACCGTCACATTTATCACATACAAAACTCAGGTAATCATTGTTTGGCTCTGATGAATTTGAAAGTCTCCAGCCTATTAAACTGATTACCGGAGTTGTATTTACTACGAAAATACAGTCATTGCTTGGAAAATCCAGAACCACCCCGCAGGATTTAGGATTGTCTTCATTATAGAAATATCTTGCCAAATCTCTTATTTCACTGCTGGTGCTACTTTCGTAAATCTTTTTGCTTTTATCTCTGATAAAAGAAAAATATTTGCCAATCTTCACATTTACATATTTTTTCTGATCTTCAGTAAGCTGCGAATATTTTCTTATAGATTTCACCTTGCGAAAAACACCAGGAACAAAAACCTCAAGTCTGTCTTCACCGATAACAACATCAGAGAACAGAGCAAGAATGCAGTTTTTCGTGGATTGAGAAAAACTCTCACCTTTAAAAATATGTTTTTTTATAAAATGATCAAGATGGTCTTTAACCATATCGACAGAACGACCATGTTCGCCACGGGGTTCATAATTTTTACGCTCATAGTCTGTAATTTTATAACTGTCCGCCATACATAGTCTCTTTAATTATTTAATGATGACATAAACCACTATTTTTTATGATTGATAGTACAGACTATCAAAACGTATAAAAAAAAACTACCATTAACTATCACATTATTTAATGCTTTATTGAATACTTTTTCAGACATTTCATGATTGTTTTTGAAGGTATATTAGATTTATATTAAATTGAATACAGATAATAATTTAAAATACATAATAAAATAGATATTGCTCATATGAAGAAACAGTAAATATTAATTTTTTTAAACATGTCAATTATCTATATAAAAAATGTATTTTCTGTCACAGATACAAAAAAAAGAGTAAAAGATAAGCATAGGAATAAAAAAAGCCTGAAGGACTATAACCTTCAGGCTGTTTGCATAAGATTTAAGAATATCTCTTTACAGTGCTTCAGGAAAATGAGAACAAAGCCGGATTATCCTTCAGCGCGATAGAATTATTCCCATTCAATAGTTGCAGGAGGCTTACCTGACACGTCATAAACCACACGGCTGATACCGTTGATTTCGTTGATGATACGATTTGATACGCGACCTAACAGATCATACGGAAGTTCTGCCCAGTGAGCAGTCATGAAGTCGATGGTCTGTACGGCACGCAGAGACACCACGTAATCATAACGACGACCGTCACCCATAACACCTACTGACTTCACAGGGAGGAACACTACGAATGCCTGAGATACCTTGTGATACCATTCAGCCTTGTAGAGTTCTTCGATAAAGATTGCATCGGCACGACGTAAAAGATCACAGTATTCCTTCTTAACTTCACCCAGTACGCGAACACCGAGACCAGGGCCCGGGAACGGATGACGGTAGAGCATTTCATAAGGAAGACCTAAAGCAAGACCAATCTTTCTTACTTCATCCTTGAACAGTTCTCTTAAAGGTTCAACCAGACTGAACTTGAGATCAGGTGGCAGACCGCCAACGTTGTGGTGAGACTTGATTACCTGAGCCTTACCGGTCTTGGCTGCTGCTGATTCGATTACGTCAGGATAGATTGTACCCTGAGCAAGGAAGGTTACGTCAGTAAGCTTTCTTGCTTCATCAGCGAATACGTCGATAAATGCCTTGCCGATGGCCTTACGCTTGGCTTCAGGATCACTTACGCCCTTAAGTACGGAAAGGAAGCGGTCTTCCGCATCAACATAAACGATGTTGAGACCGAACTTATCGCCGAACATTTCCTTAACCTGAGCACCTTCGTTGAGACGTAACAGACCATTGTCAACAAATACGCAGGTAAGCTTGTCACCGATGGCGCGATGCAGAAGAAGTGCGGTTACGGAAGAGTCTACACCGCCGGAAAGGCCGAGCATAACCTTGTTGTCACCGACTGTGGCTCTGATTCTGGCGATGGCATCTTCGATAATTGCTTCAGGAGACCATAAACAGTTAAGCTTACAGATCTTCTTAACAAAATTTTCCAGCATTACGGCACCGCTCTTGGTATGGGTAACTTCAGGATGGAACTGAACGCCGTAGAAATTACGCTTTGGATCATAGATGGCTGCATAAGGACAGCTTGGAGTTGAAGCTGAAACTTCAAAACCGGCTGGAATTGAGTCAACCTTGTCACCATGGCTCATCCATACTTCAAGCTGCTTTCTGCCGTTTTCAGTCTTGTCGCAGATACCGTCAAACAGAGGATTGTTGTCATTTAAGAGATCAACTGCCGCATAACCGTATTCACGAAGATTTGAACACTTTACGCTGCCGCCGAGCTGAGCTGACATGGTCTGAAGACCATAGCAGATACCGAGAACAGGAACACCGGCTTCGAATACGTATTCAGGAGCTCTTGGAGAACCTTCATCGTTAACTGAGCATGGACCGCCTGAAAGAATGATACCGTTAGGATTGAATTCCTTAATCTGTTCCGCGGTAACATCGTTAGCCCATAACTCACAGTAAACACCGATTTCACGTACACGACGGGCAATCAGCTGAGTAACCTGGGAACCAAAATCCAAAATCAGGATTTTTTCATTGTGGATATTTTTTTCCATAATAAATAAATTTCCTAAATAAAAAGCCGGACTGAGCAGTCCGGTCCGGCCTTACGTTGTTACAAATTAAATTCTGTAGTTAGGTGCTTCCTTGGTGATGGTAACATCATGAACATGAGATTCCTTGATGCCTGCACCGGTAATACGTACGAACTTGGCCTTGGTACGCATATCATCGATGGTTGCGCAGCCGGTAAGACCCATTGCTGAACGGAGACCGCCCATCTGCTGATGAATGATGTGCTTTAAAAGTCCCTTGTATGGTACACGGGCTTCAATTCCTTCAGGAACAAGCTTGTCTGCAGCATTGTCAGACTGGAAGTATCTGTCGGCACTGCCCTTTGACATTGCACCGAGAGAGCCCATGCCACGGTATGACTTGAATGATCTGCCGCCGAAGAGTTCAACTTCGCCCGGAGCTTCTTCGGTACCTGCAAACATTGAGCCTACCATTACGAGGTTTGCACCTGCGGCGATTGCCTTGGCAATATCACCTGAGAATCTGATACCGCCGTCGGCGATAACCTTGATGTCGGTGCCCTTTAATGCTTCAACAGCATTTGAAACAGCGGTAATCTGAGGTACACCGCAACCGGTTACGATACGGGTGGTACAGATAGAACCAGGACCGATACCAACCTTAACAGTGCTTGCACCGGCTTCAGCAACGGCTAAGGCACCTTCAGCGGTAGCCACGTTACCGGCAACAATATCAATATGAGGATAAGCTTCACGGGTAGCCTTGATACGATCAAGAACGCCCTGAGAATGACCGTGTGATGAATCAATCAACAGAACGTCAACACCGGCTTCAACCAGAGCCTTAACACGTTCTTCGTTACCTGCACCTGCACCTACGGCAGCACCGCAGCGTAAACGGCCTAATGAATCCTTACATGCGTTAGGCTTGCTTTCAGCCTTCTGGAAGTCCTTAACGGTAATCATGCCCTTTAACTTGAAGTTTGCATCGGTTACCAGAACCTTTTCAATGCGGTTCTTCTGCATTAAAGACTGAACAACTTCTCTTGATTCGTTTTCATGACAGGTAACAAGACGATCCTTTGGGGTCATGATTTCGTAAACCTTCTTGCTGAGGTCGGTTACGAATCTTACGTCACGACCGGTGATGAGACCTAAAAGGTCGCCTTCGTCGTCAACAACAGGATAGCCTGCAAAACCGTTCTTATGGGTTAATGCCACGATTTCAGCCAGAGTGGTTTCAGGATGAACTGTGATAGGATCAACAACCACACCGCTTTCAAACTTCTTTACACGGCGAACTTCATCAGCCTGCTTTTCAATAGACATGTTCTTATGAATGAAACCGAGACCGCCTTCCTGAGCAAGAGCAATAGCGAGATTTGACTCGGTAACGGTATCCATTGCTGCGGAAACCATAGGAATGTTGAGAGTGATATTGGCGGTTAACTTGGTACGTAAGTCTGCAGTATTAGGCAGGACGGTTGAATGAGATGGAACTAAGAGAACATCATCGAATGTTAATGCTTCTTCTACGATTCTAAGCATGTGGCAAAACCTCACATCAATTAAATTAATGGGTAATTTTGCGTTGATATTATAGGCATTTAGGTATTAAAGGTAAAGAAAAATTTATCATAAATCACATTTTTATTACAAAAAACATAACAAAGCGGAATTTTTACCTGTCGTTGAATCCTAATCATCCCCTAATATCAGAACTATTTGTCTGATACCGCACCGACAGTCCCCCGTTCCAAATACCTGAAAAGCAGCTGAATTATTTATTTTCCATGGTTACTAAAACAGTTTAATCATATTTCTCTTACGTAATATATCTTAAGATTTGTCTTTTTATCATAAAAAACACTCCCAATATTATTATAAATACATTCTTTTTATTGCTTTTCTCAAAAATTAACATATTTATAACAAACAAATCTTGACTGTACAGATAAAGATACTATAGTTATCCCGTGTACACCGCCTGCCGTGATTATCGGCAGGTGGCAGGGATTTTCAGAAACTGATTAAAAAAGGATTCAATACAATGTCATTCATTAAGAATTTTATTATTAGCTCAGGCACCGTTATTGTAGATATAGCAGTTATCTTATTAGAAGTACTCGTAATCGTGGCTTCTCTGGTATCCATGGTCAAAAGCGGATTTATCGTTGGCTTTGCAACATTTTTAATCGGTTCAATCAGTACTATAATATCAGCATATTTCGTTTACCTGCTGATTGATATCCGCGAAAACATTGCAAAGATTGCCAATTCAAAGGCAACTGAAGTGACAAACACCCAGAACCAGCAGTAATTTTAAAATATTTCAGAAAACAGGAAAGTCAGAAACTTTCCTGTTTTCATTTTATATCCCGATCTGTAAAAAATTAATAATCAGCTCTCATACAAAATCCATAATGCAAATTAAACCTATGTCAGATATGATAAAATATCTGCGTTTCATTCAGAGAAGGTAACCGGTTGTATATGTTTTTTATATAATTTTTCTAAAAACATCACCGGCTCTGAATAATCTGAACTGTTTAAATAGATGGTAACAAAATGAGTTTTTGGAAATTTCTGGATTTAATTGGGGGCATAATCACGTATGTCCGCAATTTCGTAATAAATGCGTTTTTTCTGCTGTTTATTTTTTTATTTTTCATAATCATTATGGCCGGACTGGCAACCACATCAGATGACTCCGTTCCGGAAACCAACAAGATTGTATTCGTGGATGTTCATTCAACCATTTATGATGCTCCGAGAATGGAATCAAGAATAGAGGTTCTTTTAAATACCATAAACGGAATACATGAAGAACATATTTACACTGAACAGCTTAAAAGAATTTTTGATTATGCAAGCACTGACGATGAAGTGGAAGCAGTGGTTATGGATCTGTCCCACACAGAATCAGTAAGACTTGACGTAATCAAATCACTCGAACCTGCGATTGAAAAATTCCAGAAGGCAGGTAAGAGAATATACGTTTACGCTGACTCATACAGCCAGTCAACCTATGCTCTGGCAAGCTATGCCGATGAAATCTATCTGCCAAAACTCGGTGAGGTTTCCATCGTCGGCGTAAATGCCAGAAACCTTTACTTCAAGGATTTTCTGGATAATGTCGAGCTGACTGTATTCACACCGAAGGCAGGAACACACAAGAGTGCCGTTGAACCGTTCAACCGCAACGACATGAGCCCTCAGGTAAAGGAAGAAATGGGAATTATCACCTCTGATCTCTGGAACCTTTACGCCGACGTCATCAGAAAAAACAGACCGGACCTCAGGCTTGAAAATCTGCTATTCGGTTCCGATAATCTTATCGCTCTTGAGGAAAAGACACCTTTCGACAAGAATATCTATCAAGAATCAGGTGCCGTAGATAAAATCATGAGTAAAAATGATTTCTATGAACATATTTCCAAAATGTACAAGGTGAACTTCAAATACAGTTCAGACAAGAACGGTTATGATTTCGACAGTACCGATGCGGAACAGTATTTCAACAGCATTGTCAATAATGAAAGGAGTTTAGGGAAAGGTTTAGATAAGATCGGCGTTATTTACGGTCTCGGGGAAATAGGCTATCAGGATCCTAACGATTCCAATCTTACCACCTTTACTCCGGAACATATTCTTCCGCTGATTCAGAAAGCCACAAAGGATGACTACAAGGCTCTGATTCTCTATCTTAATACTCCTGGCGGCAGTGTCACTGCATCTGAAGATATCCGCAGCGCACTGGTAAACTATAAGAACAAGACTAATGGTAAGATTGTGGTTTACATGTCCGGAATGGCTGCTTCAGGCGGTTACTGGATTTCCACGGTTGCTGATACAATCGTTGCCCAGCCTTCCACCATCACCGGTTCAATCGGTGTATTCGGCATGCTCTTCAACGGCTCTGAATTAACTGAAAAAATCGGTATACACGAAGACGGTATCGGAACAAATCCTGACGCCAATCTGAGCTTTACCGCTCCTATTACCGAAAATCAGAAAAAGCTCATTCAGCTGGAAATAAACAAAACCTACGCCAACTTCATCAGACTGGTTTCAGACAGCAGAAAACTGGAAAGAACCAAAGTTGAAGAACTTGCTCAAGGCCGTATATACACCGGTAATCAGGCTCTTGAAATCAATCTCGTTGATAAGATAGGTTCTTTTGACACTGCACTTGATGAAGCCAGAAAACTAGCCGAAAGCAAGAATGCCCGCGTGGTTCTGCTTCTGCCTAAAGATGATAACAGGGTCAACGCCGTATCAAACGTTATCGTAAAGGCTGTTGCCCGCTATGACAGACCTATGGCTCTCAGGCTTGTTGATGATTTCGTCAGAGAACATCCTGTCGTCAAGGCTGCTGTAAGCAGAGAATCACAGATTATGATTCAGCCGTACACCATCAGTTACTGATAAACAGACGTAACTGAAACAGAAGAGGCAACCTTATGGTTGCCTCTTTAATTATGGATGAATCCAAATGAAACAGCCGAACGGAATAATCCGGCTGTATTCGTATCAGATTACTTTTTCTTGTTTGTTCTGGACAGTGAGGAGAGTATCCCCTTAGGAAGAACAATACCGATTTCCTTCTGGTGATCCGCCACGGTACGTGCCACGCATTCAATCATGCGGGTATTTACGGAAACACCGAGTGAACCTGGTAATTCACTTTCATCATTAACGCGAACAGCAGGTGATAACTGCTTGTATGAATACTTCACAAGTTTCTTGTCAACCTGCTTGAGCAGCTTCATGCAGAGAGAACAGCATACAGGAATAAGCCCCTTCTCATCGCCGTAACGATCAGGAATACCGTTTTCTTCAGATGTATCCATGATTACACTCCAGGCCATGTCTTCATCAGCATCAGGAAGATGGAAACAGATATCATAACGGCTGGCATTGAACAGGATAATGTATCTTTCACCGTTTTCTCTGTGTTCACCTATATCCAGCATGAAAGCCTGAGAAACCGGAGATGCCCAGTCTCCGTCTTCAAGAAGAGAACCGTTCGGATGATACCAGTCCACATCATGCTGAACACCAGCCTGATGTCTGAAATTATCTCCCTTGAGCTGCAGATCGGTGAATACCTTGGATCCTGTACGGATTCTGGTCAGCAGACTTACGAAATCACGAAGATTCTTCTGAGACTGATTAAGATCCCAGTGTACGTAGCTGATCTCATTATCCTGACAGTAGGCGTTATTGTTACCGTTCTGAGTTCTTCCGATTTCATCACCTGCGACAAAATGAGGAATACCCTGAGAAAGCATCAGTGAGGCCAGCATGTTACGCTTAACCTGTGCACGCTTTCTTAAGATGGAAGGATTCTTGGTAGGACCTTCTTCACCCCAGTTATAGGAAATATTGTTACTCGTACCGTCTCGATTGTGTTCCCCGTTGGCTTCATTATGACGATCATTGTATGAAACCACATCTTCAAGAGTAAACCCGTCATGATAGCTGACAAAATTTACTGAGGAATTGATGGAACGAATATTCTTAGGATACAGATCCCTTGAGCCGAGAAGTCTTGTTGCGAAGTCCCCCATCTTTCCCTGATCACCGCGCCAGAACGATCTTACGGTATCTCTGTACCTGTCGTTCTGTTCACTCCACTGAGAAGGGAACTGACCTACACGATAACCGAATCCGCCGATATCCCACGGTTCACCGATAAGAATACACTTGTTGATTACCGGGTCGGCATGACAGGCTTTGAAGAAAGTACCGTGGGTTTCAAATGAATTGAATACATACGGAGTGGTTTCTCTGGCGACGGTAACCGCAAGGTCAAATCTGAAACCGTCGACCTGCATTTCTGTAAGCCAGTAACGCATAGAATCAAGAATTATGCGTAAACCGGGTTCACTTGATGCATTAAAGCTGTTGCCGCATCCAGTTACGTTGGTTGTGGCAAGATAATTTACGCTCTTGTCCTGATTCAGTTCATACACGTAATAGTTACGGCAGTCAAAACCTCTGAAAGAAACATTAGGACCTCCGTGACCGCCTTCAGCAGTGTGATTGTATACAACATCCATAATCACTCCGATGCCTGCACGGTGGAGTTCTCTTACCATGGTCTTGAATTCGGTTACGGCATCATGAAGAGCATAGCTTGGTTCAGGAGCCATGAAGCTTATAGGGTTGTACCCCCAGTAGTTGGAAAGCCCCATGTCAACGAGACGAGACTCACTCATCTTTGCAAATACAGGCATAACCTGAACAGCTGTTATTCCCAGATCCTTGAGATACTTGATAACATTCGGATGACTAAGTCCCAGATATGTTCCGCGGTATTCTTCAGGAATATCATCACGTAACTTGGTAAAGCCTTTAACGTGAGTTTCGTAAAGAATGGTACGGTCCTTGGTCAGGCCGGGCTTCTTTACTCCCTGCCAGTCAAACGCATTGTCGTCAACAACAACGGACTTGCTGATAAAGCGACCTGAATCATTAAGATACAGATCGTAGTTCCAGTCAACAGGTCTGTTAAGCTTCTTTGCATACGGATCGATCAGAATTTTTGAGGCATCAAAAGACAAACCGTTCTTAGGATCATTAACACCGTCAACACTATAGGCGTATAACTGTCCCGGTCTGACGTTTTTTACAAAACCAAACCAGAGACCATCATGTTTTTCAGGAAGTTCATAACGAACAATTTCCTGTTCATTATCGGTGTACAGAATAAGCGTAACCTTGGTTGCTTCTGGTGCCCATACACTAAAATTACAGCCCCCATCACGGACAAAGGCCCCTAATGGGGCCTCATTTCCGGACATGAGCACAAAATGCTCATTACTCATAAGATAAATTAATCTCCTATACGCTTAATAAAGACAGTAGCAAGTGGAGGGAGATTTAAGACGATTGAGTGATACTGACCATGCCATGAAACATCAGATGCTTCAAATTCAAGGCCGCCGAGATCGTAATCACTACCCCAGTAGTACTTACTGTCTGTATTTAAGATAACCTTATATTTACCGGTAGTTGGAACACCCAGACGATACTGTTCATGAGTTGTAGGAGTGAAATTACTTACAACAATAATAGGATTTTCACCGTTGGCATCTCTGCGCATTAAAGCGAAAATACTGTTCTGGTAATCGCTGTGATCCAGCCACATGAAACCACTCTTGTCATAATCAGCGTTATACAGAGCTGGTTCAGACTTATACATAGCGTTTAAGTCCTGGATAAGCTTCTTCTGGCCCTTATGCTTATCGAACTGGAGTAACCACCACTGCAGCTGGCTGTCATGGTTCCATTCTGCTGTCTGTGCAAATTCTGTACCCATGAAGTTAAGCTTCTTACCAGGGTGAGCATACATATAGCCCATATAAGCTCTTAAGTTGGCTGCCTGCTGCCATTCATCACCAGGCATCTTGTAGAGCATAGAAAGCTTACCGTGTACAACTTCATCATGAGAAATTGAAAGGATGAAGTTTTCATCATAAGCATAAATCATGGAGAAGGTCATTTCGCTGTGATGATACTTACGATAGATAGGATCCTTCTTCATGTATTCAATGGTATCGTGCATCCAGCCCATGTTCCACTTGAAGCCGAAACCGAGACCTCCGGTATAGGTTGGACGTGAAACACCAGCGAATGCGGTAGATTCTTCAGCGATGGTCATGCACTGAGGATAGTTCTTGTAAACTTCTTCGTTGAACCATCTTAACAGGCTTATTGCTTCATAGTTGTGGTTACCGCCGTCTACGTTAGGAACCCATTCGCCTGCCTTACGTGAGTAGTCCCAGTAAAGCATTGAAGCTACTGCGTCAACGCGTAAACCATCTACATGGTAGTAATCAAGCCATACGAGAGCACTTGCTACAAGGAACTGACGAACGGTGTCACGACCGAAGTCATAAATGTATGAGTTCCAGTCAGGATGCCAGCCGCGGCGAGGATCTTCGTATTCATATAACGGAGTACCGTCGAAACGTGCAAGACCGTGTGAATCTGAAGGGAAGTGAGCAGGAACCCAGTCAAGAATAACACCGATGCCGTTCTGGTGACACTGATCAACAAAGTACTTGAAATCATCAGCAGTACCGAATCTGCTGGTTGGAGAGAACAGACCTACAGGCTGATACCCCCATGAACCTGAGAACGGATGTTCCATGATAGGAAGCAGTTCGATGTGGGTATACCCCATTTCCTTAACATATGGAATCAGTTCATCAGCCATTTCACGATAGCTTAAGCTGTCACCGTTTTCGTGACGCTTCCATGATGCAAAATGAAGTTCATAAATACTGATAGCCTGCTTGAGCTTGTCATTCTTCTGACTTTCAACCCATGCTGCGTCATTCCACTTGTAACGGGTCTGATCATAAACAACAGATGCAAATGAAGGATACTGTTCAGCATAGAAACCAACAGGGTCAGCCTTGTGAGGCAGGCGATTACCGAACGGATCCTTGAGTTCATACTTATAACGTTCGCCTTCACCGAGACCTGGAACGAACAGAACCCATTCACCCATTAAGCTTCTTTGCATAGGATGACGACGGCCATCCCAGAAGTTAAAGTCACCGATTACGCTGACGTTACTTGCAGAAGGTGCATAAACAGCGAAACGAACACCCTTGATCTTTACGCCTTCAACTTCGATTTCAACCAGCTGTGCACCCATTGTACGATACAGGTTCGCAGCTTCATTGCGCATGGTAGAAAGACCTGCGTAGGCTTCGTTACGGAACTGATACGGATCAATTACCTGAATCTTTGAATCCTGATACTGAACATCAAACAAATAATTGAATTCCTTGTCTGCGTTAGGGAAGTTCAGCTCAAAAAGACCGTCTTCTTCCACTCTGGCCATAGTACCAAGTTTCTTCTTGCCATCGATTGACTTAACGTCTACGCTGATGGCACCTGGAAGCCAGGTGCGAAGAAAGAAGCCATTCTGACCTTCAGGATTCTTTTGTAAACCAAAAGTTTCAAAAGGTCTTGCCAAGCTGGCATTATTCAAATCATCAATAAGCATTAGTGTTCCTTAGTTTCTTAGCAATATTGCTTTATAGTTTTAAAATCAGATATCAAAAACCCTGCATAATACCAGAGCGGTTTTCCAGTAAAAACCGAAAGACCTGCCGTCGTATTATAAAAATCAGTATTTATAGTATTAATAACCTTTTTCTGATTATTACATTTTTAAAAAAAATTATGTTGTAAATTATCTAATAATGTCGGATAGATCATTTAATTTACAATAATAATTTGAACATTTTTTAATGAAAACGATTTTCAGTTAATCGCATTTAATGCAACATATCCGGACTCGATTAAAAATACGATTTTTACATAAAAAAAACGGGAATGCTTTTACACTCCCGTTTATTTTCATTCAGACTTCAGACAGAATTACATTCTGTTGCTTGCCTTGAGTCTTGCTTCAGTCATCTTCTTCAGGAGAGACTTGATTTCACGGTTGTTGAACACGTCGCTGATGTTCTTGGAAATCTTACGTCTCCAGTTTGGATATTCGTTAGAAGTTCCAGGAACATTTACAGGCTTGTCCATGCCTAACCAGTCTTCAATCTGAGTACTGAACAGTGCGCAGTTGCCGAGACACATGTGAACCTGCATGCCGTCACGTAATTCCTTAGTCATCGGGCAGTTGTGAGCATCTCTTGAAACCTTGTCAGAGATAACACCATGCCAGTGCAGACTGTCAAGAATACGCTGCTGGTCTTCAGTACGTGCATTACCGATAGCCTGAACAGCGGCATCGTCATAAAGACCGAGCTGCTTGCCGAGAGTAAGGTCACTGTGACTCCACCAGCCTTCAATGGTTGGCATATCATGGGTAGACAGAGCACTCATAGCCTGTTCAACGTAATCCTTTGGAGAAATGAAGCCGCCGTCGGTTTCACTCTTTTCCCAGAAGAAGATCTTGTATGAGTGAATACCTGCATCACGGAGAATAGCTTTCATTTCGTATGGTACGGTACCTAAGTCTTCACCAATGATGAGACACTTGTTACGCTGAGATTCAAGAGCAAGAATACCAACGAGATCATGTACGCGATAGTACACGTAAACACCCTGCTTGGCTGATGCTGCAGGCGGTACCCACCAGAGGCGGAGTAATGACATGGCATGGTCAATACGTAATGAACCGCAGTGCTGCATGTTTGATCTGAACAGATCAATGATTGGCTGGTAGCGGTTTTCAACCAGCTTCTTAGGATCCATTGGAGGTAAACCCCAGTTCTGTCCTAAAGGTCCTAAAGGATCAGGTGGAGCACCAACAGAAGCCTTCACGCAGTAAAGATTACCGTTAGCCCAGATTTCTTCTGAACCTTCAGAAACACCTACAGCGAGGTCACGATAGATACCTACTGCCATGTTGCTGTCCTTTGCAGCCTGATGAGCAGCTTCGAGCTGTTCGTCAGCAAGGAACTGGAGGTAAATGTAGAATTCCAGGTCTACGTCATGTAAGTTTGCCCATTCCTGAGCGATTGGATCACTGTATCTTCTGAATCCGTCTCTCCATACCGGCCATCCCCAAGCGTTCTCGCCGTTAGAGTAGAAGTGAGCCATGATTGCATCGTAGAGAGCCATAGCTCTTAATGATTCACCGCCATTTTCCTTGAACTTGGCATAAGCCTTACCTCTGATGGTACGGTTGTCGAACAGAGCCTTCTGTTCTTCAAAGAGCTTACGCAGAACTTCAAGCTTAAGCTTCATAACTTCAGTATAGTTAACGTAGTCTACCTTACGTAATTCACTGAGCTTCTTCTGGAATTCTGAAGAATGAACAAGCTTCTGAGCAGATTCGTTGTTCTTGAATTCGAAGGTATTTTCAGGATTGATGTAGATTACGTTGAGCCATCTGCGTGATGAAGGGCTGTATGGGCTTGCTGATTCCGGATTAGACGGATAAGCAGCATGAATTGGGTTAACGCCTACGAAACCAGCACCGTTTTCAGCAAGATTAATAATGAGATCCTTGAGGTCACCGAAGTCACCGATACCCCAGTTCTTTTCAGATCTTAATGCATATAACTGTACACTTGGACCCCATACCTTGTTACCTGCAAGAATTTCTTCCGGCTTGTAGCATGAACGGGGGCAAATAATAAGACGCATTGGTTCAAATGTTCTTTCGCAGGTCTTGAAAGTTACATCATGATAACCTAATGGTAAAGCAACGATTAAGTTAGTCTTATATTCAACGTACTCAACACCGTTAACAGTGCGAGAATACGCACGGGTACCCTTATCAATGTAGAATTTACCCTGACACTTAACGCCATCTTCCTGAACAACAAGATACTCAATCTCATTGTTTGATTCATTATCTGTAAGTCTTACAGTGATTTCAATTGCTTTGTTTTCAGTAGTAACGAATACAGGTTCAGTACCGCTTACGAATAAAGCATCCTGTTCTGCATTGTACTGTTCAGCAAGAGCTTCCTGGTCATCAACATTGTAACCGAGAGCCTTGAGACACTGAAGTTTGCACTCATCAGAGATAATTACTTTCTGACCGCTTGCGTCAATGTATTCACTGGCGATACCGCGAGCATAAGCAATTTGTTCAATTAGATTAGCCATATAATATTCCCAACTAAAATAGGTTATCATTTGTTAATGGGTAATATTTTATCAGAAAAGAGAAAAATTGTTAGTTAAATTTTAATATTTACTTTCATTTTTTTAGCAAAAATTCATAAATAAATACAATATAATTATTACTGATATATATACTATACTATGTAATTTGAAATTTTTATTTTTTAAGAAACCGTTACCAGGTAAAGTTAATTAATATTTATTTAGATACAAAACATCTTTTTGAATAAGAATTTAATACAATAAAAAATATGAAAATCCTTCAAAACCACGAAGTTATGAATTTTCAAAAATTCTGAATTTTTCCTAAATTATTTTTCAAACTTTTTGAATACAGTCACGTTTTTAACGTTTTTGATGAAAATTCGACCAAAAACCACCGGTTTAATCCGGTAAAAATTTGAACGTAAGACACCGGAAATGAATAAATTTTATCAATTTCAGTAAAAATCAAAGAATAAAAACAATCAATATAAAATATAGTCTTTTATATTATAATATCTGACATTTCAGATGATTATCTTGTATTTCTTTACAACATCAAACTACATAGGTATATAAAGAAATTAAAATCAAATTCAGGCTGAGTCCTCAATTATGAAAATCGTTTTCCTGTCTCGTTTCCGGTAAACAGGTCTTATTTTTCGTTTGTGAAAAAGAGGTTCAACCGATTATGTCATCCAACAATAACAAACTTTTTTCGTTAGAATGTTTTTATTTATAAAATTGTATTTTCATTAATTATTGACGTACCTGCCAGTCATTCAGTGTCAGAAAGTTCAGACATCATTATTGAATAATAAATTCCACACCTCTCTTCATTATTCTTTAGTAAAACAAAAACTTCCTCATTTTAATTATGTCCTCGTCTCCAAAATGAGAATCCAGTTAGAACAAAACAATCTTCCTGTCAGGAATATGACGCCTGGGTTATGACTGCTTCACAGACACGACAGAAATGGATGAATCTGTACATTAATATAGGAATCAGATTTCCGGAAGATTAAAACAGCAAAAACAATTCTCAACCGTGCAAATATTCTGAAAATTGATAATATTTTTTATTTTCCGGTATGAGCAGAATCATTTGATTAATTTTTAACCATTAGACTCTTCAACTATTTGTACAAAAACGTACGATAATTTAAATATCAAACCTTTATTATTAGACAATACTCACATACATTGCAAAAGTTTGAAAAATGTTGTCTAAAATTAAGAATTAATCTATAATACTGACAACTTAAGCGGTAAGCTTTTTTTCAGTCTTTGATAATGTTTACGTGCTTCTTAACGTATGACGTTATCAGGATTATTTCATTAAACACATTTTAGGTATTAAATAATATGACTATCAAAGTTGGTATTAACGGTTTTGGCCGTATCGGTCGTTTCGTTTTCCGCGCTGCTCAGACTCGTGATGACATCGAAATTGTTGCAATCAACGATCTTTGCCCAGTTGACTACTTAGCTTACATGTTAAAGTACGACACCATGCACGGTGCTTTCAATGGTACTATCGAAGCTGACGTAGAAAACAATCTCCTTATCGTTAACGGTAAGAAGGTTCGCGTTACTGCTGAAAAGGACCCTAACAACTTAAAGTGGGACGAAGTTGGTGCTGAATACGTTGTTGAATCAACTGGTATCTTCTTAACTAAGGAAAAGGCTCAGGCTCACATCAACGCTGGTGCTAAGTACGTAGTTATGTCTGCTCCTTCAAAGGACGACACCCCAATGTTCGTATGTGGCGTAAACTTCGACAAGTACGTAAAGGGTACTCAGTTCGTATCTAACGCTTCATGTACTACTAACTGTTTAGCTCCTATCGCTAAGGTTTTAAACGACAAGTGGGGCATCAAGGATGGTTTAATGACCACCGTTCACTCTACCACTGCTACTCAGAAGACTGTTGACGGTCCATCATTAAAGGACTGGAGAGGTGGTCGTGCTGCTGCTGGTAACATCATCCCTTCATCTACCGGTGCTGCTAAGGCTGTAGGTAAGGTTATCCCTGAACTCAACGGTAAGTTAACCGGTATGTCAATGCGTGTTCCTACCCTTGACGTTTCTGTAGTTGACTTAACTGTTAACCTCGCTAAGCCAGCTAAGTACGACGAAATCGTTGCTGCTATGAAGGCTGCTTCTGAAGGCGAATTAAAGGGCGTTTTAGGTTTCACTGATGAAGCTGTTGTATCTTCAGACTTCTTAGGCGACACCCGTACCTCTATTTTCGACGCTAAGGCTGGTATCGCTTTAACTGATACTTTCGTTAAGGTTGTATCTTGGTACGATAACGAAATCGGTTACTCTAACAAGGTTCTCGAATTAATCGCTCACATGAAGAAGGTTAACGGTTAATTTGAACTTTTAGTTAGTAACTAAAATTCATTATGAAAAGGGAGTTTTTTAAACTCCCTTTTTTTGTCCCGATTATTCTTATTCCTCCCCTGCTGTTCAAAATGAAACAGGATAAATGGTACCAGCCCTGCCTGCTTTCACCACATTCTGTAACCTCGTAATGAATCATGCCGAACACCTTAAGCTCCGCAATTGAGCTCTGTACTGTCATGCATATATTAGAAAAGGTTATGGTCATGGCTGACCAGCACTACGTGTATTTAAATAAGTCTTTTATATAACTATTGATTTGATGAGAGGTTCACTGTATTGAAATATCAGGCTGCGCACAACAGATAGTGACCGCTCCATTATGGTTTTAACCGTTTATCATCCAGTCTGAAGAATGTTGATTTACCTGAAAATCATAAATGCCGTATATTGTATATGCTTTATGCTAAGTCTGAGTTTATTATTCATTAAAACAAAAAAGCGTTCACCTGCATTCTCGCTGACTCATGATTGTTTCAACATTACAACAATGGAATACTTGGGTCAGATATACAGGTGAAGACTTTTAAGGATAGCTGATACTATCAGTTATAGTTAAATACCTTGTCAGCCAGAAGAGTTGTCAGAGCCGTCGGGAGCTCAGACGCTTCCTGAATGTCCACGCTTTCTTCAAACAGATCTCTTAACTTTTCACGCTGAGGGGACACTCTCAGAGCATATACCTCTATACTCTGTTCCTTAGCCTTCTCCAGCATCTGTCTTGCGAAACTGAAGTTATCAGGCTCACCGTCCGTAATAACTATTATGATGTTACGATGATATTTATCCACACTAGGCATCTGGCTCATGGAATACATCAGAGCCTGAGCCAGCGGAGTACATCCTCTCGGTGCGAGATCGAAGTATGTTGCCCTTTCCACCAGAGGCTGTCCGCTGTGATAAACTTCTTCATATTCACAATAGTTACCCGGGAAATAAATCACCCTGTTATCAACATTACGCACGCTTTCAAGAGACATTGCCATAGACAGAGCCAGATGATTTGCAACCTGAGAACGGGTTGTTGAACTCCCCTCCTGACAGGGACGGTTCATAGAGCCTGAAATATCCACCAGCAGATGTACGCTGGTGTTTAAGGCTTTTTTAGGCATCTTCTTTTTAAAGACATTGTCACTTAGTTTTCCTCCTGAAGTGTACTGATAACGTCTTATATCAAGCGTCTTACCGCTTGATGTTGCACCGAAATGCCAGTCCTCATACCCTTTCACAAGCTGAGATATGTTTGAACGCAGAGAATTGTCGGAAAGCACCTTCTTATACAGCGAAAGAGTTTTTGCAGGCTCTGAATTGCGTGAAACCAGTGAACCTATATCCACGGCAGATTTTGAACCCGCAGAACAATCCTCGATTACTGATGCCAGAGACGGCTGTCTGCTGTCAGCTCTCGAATATTCATTTATGGTAACGGGCTCCTTCATTTTGGAGATTATCTTCACCATGTCCTTCTGTGCCTTCAGCCTTGTTTTGCCTGACAACTGTCTGCCGTTTTCACCATTGATGCTGCTGATAATCTTCTCGTATTCGTTCATACCGGCCGCACTGATATCCTCATCGTTGGGTACACTGCCTGCAACAAGCTCGTTTACGGAAATTCTTCTGAGTCCTGAAATCATCAGATCAAGTGAATCCTCCTGACGGTCTCCCCTAAGGAATTTATCAGCATCCATATCATCAGCAAGGTCATCACTGCCGGCAAATTTCTTTTCCTCGGATTTACGTTCATATTCCTTATTGAGAAGCTCAAAACTCTTGATAAGAACACTCATGATGTCCCTGCTTAAACTGAATACTTCCTCGGAATTTCTGCAGTTAACGGATGACCAGGCCTTTTCCTCCAGTGCGGTAATAAGAGCTTCCGGAAGTATTTTTTTCAGCTTCATTCTGGCGGCTTTGAGACTGTTTCCGGAAGGCTGATGCAGACAGTGAAATCTGTTTGAACAGTCAAAGAATGTGGTAATCAGACTCACCTTATTTCTGCATCTTTTAAGATAACTGCAGAGAGTACTGTCCAGTTTGGAAATGATATGATTGAAAGTTTTCTGAAGTCCCGGCCAGTTTTTCATCTGCAGAGCCTCAATTCTGGAATCCTCAAGTGCATTAAACAGAAGAGCCAGAGCGGTAGACCTGTCATATGCTGAATGAATAACATTAAAATCACTGTATCTTACGTGACCGCATTCATGTGCAACATAACCGAATGCCATATCCATCTCATCGGCATCGTCAAGGTTAAGTCTTGGAATGGTAATGTTCTTTCCGTCAGTGTATGCGGAAGAACCGTACATATATAGATTGATTCCGAAGTTACTTGCATAATTTCCCATAATCAGAGGGAGTGCACCTTTATTCACCTTCATGATGTTACCTTTCTACTAAATTACTGCCTATCAAACACTTCTTTCTAAATTACATGTCACCGGATTATATTCCAGGTATTTTGTAACCTGAACATGTCAGGTCACGAAAGATATAATACATCTATTTTTTAGATATACAATATCTTAATTATAGTTTTTACACTGTTTGTACAGTAATTAGACAATTTAAAATTTTTTGATTAAAAAAGATCATGTATAGTGAAAAATTTATTATTCCTTTTAATCATCTATTACTTCAAATGAACTGATACCGGACTTCATTACCATCTTTCTTAAAAACGCTCCCATAATAAAATGCTGTTTAATCATTTTAAGAGTTAATCTGAACCGCAGTGTCCTTACCGACTTACGGTAATCTCTCGCCGTGAATTCCTTTCTTTCGTTAAACAGCCTGCTTAACTTGTATGCACTTTCAAAAGCATAGCTCAATCCTTCAAGAGAAGACGGACTTATGAATCCCGCCGCCTCACCTATCATCATGCAGTGTCCGTCTCCAGGACACAGCTGCCGGGGAGAAGACGGAGACAAAACCATGCATGCTTCAGTTTTAACCGGATTATCCAGAATGAATCCGTAATCACGAAGCTTTTCCTTCATTTTTTCAAAACGCTCGCGTGAATTCCTGACCGGATAGGCACCTCCGAAAATAAAGTACTCATTCTTGGATAATCCCCATGCATAGCAGTCAGTAAGTTCTTCATCAAAGATACACGCATAAAAGGGTCGGCTGTGTCTGTCGTGAAACCACTGCTGTACAGAAGTATAGGTATCTATTTTATGATTAGGAAACAGGCTCCTTCTTACCAGAGAGTTTGCACCGTCAGCACCCACTATGTATTTCGCTCTGTAAATGTTTTTCACTTTGTTTTCGGTGACGGTAATTTCATAAACATTACCTGCTTTTACAACAGAGGAACAGGTAACTGAATCATGAACTTCAACATTTTCAGGAATCAGGGATTTCAGCCACAAATCAAAACGATGACGATCCATATTGACGTATGGCCTCTGGTAATGCCTCAGAATACCTGTTTTAAGGTCTATGGTTTTTACGGAGAAAATCTGAGGATCGACAAGTATATCCTTTGGAAGAGTCATTCCGAACATGGCAAAATTCTTCTGAGCATCAGGAGCCAGCAGTCCTCCGCATGGTTTTTTAAAGCTGTCATCTCTGTCATTCTTTTTATCAAAAGCAATGACTTTTACATCCTTGTTAAGCATTCTGGCCAGAGTAGATCCCGCAGGCCCCAGCCCTACTATAGCAACATCATAAACCATACTGTCCATTATTTTCCTCCGTTAAACACGCGTATGATAAACCAGACAGAAACGTCATAATACTGATACGTCACAGTCTGTACCTAAAACGTAACGATCTTTACAGAGGGCAACAAAAAAGGTGCTCCGAATTTACGGAGCACCCTTTCCATATCAGAACAGAACTGCAGTCTAATTAGGTCTTTCCTGCAGTGCCTTGATTCTCTTATCCAACGGAGGATGAGTCATAAACAGCTCACCGAAATCACGTGAATTAATGCAGAGGGCTTTAACTACACGGCTCTTTTTAACAACCGGACTGGAATCACCTTTAAGTGCCTCCAGTGCTGAAATCATGCTGTCCTTCCCCAGGACGTCTGCAGAACCGGCATCAGCTCTGTATTCTCTGTATCTGGAGAACCACATAACCACTGCAGTACCCAGGAATCCGAAGAGAGTCTGCATAACATAGAACAGTGTATTATTGGCCATACCTGAACTTACGGAACCTCTGCTCTGACTTTTTCCCTGATTCATTACGGCTGTAATAATTGAGGCTGCAATACTTGAAAAAGTAAGTACAAAAGTGTTTACCACACCCTGAACAAGAGTAAGTGTTACCATATCACCATTGTCAACATGAGACAGCTCATGACCCAGTACTGCCTCAACCTGTTTCGGATTCATGGCTTTCAAAAGTCCTGTGGAAACGGCAACAAGAGCTGAATCCCTGTTCCATCCGGTGGCAAAAGCATTCATTTCAGGAGCATCATAAATACCGACGTCCGGCATTTTCAATCCTTTCTTGTCAGCAATCTTGCGAATGGTATCCACAAGCCACTTTTCGCCTTCATTCTCAGGCTGGGTAATAAGTTGCACTCTCATACTGCGCATTACCGAACTTTTTGAAGCAAAAAGACTTACAAGAGAACCGCCTATACCGTAGACAGCCATTGATCCGATGCATACCATCAGATCCTGAGTGTTTAAAGGATAACCGAGTGCACTGCATATAATGCTGATGGTTATAGCCCCGACAATCAGTATCGCAATGACCGTCAGAAAATAAAAAAACAATCTGACTCCCATTTTTCCTCCGATAACTATAAATCAACAGAATCAAACATCACTTTCAAATTATACAAAATTTATCCAGATGTTTGATTACACAATCTTCATTTCTGATATCAATAGCAGACATAGTCTGCATTTATAACAGAGAGGTCGATGGTCTCAGACGCTTTGCTGAAATCATGCTCCTCATTGTAGAACACCTCGCCTATAAACGGACAAGGCATAATCTGTTTAAGTGTTTCAAGATTTTCCTGATAAAACGGCATCTTTTCCGGTCCGGTGGTATTGGCTATGAAACCAACAACCCTGAAACCTTCATTATCAAGAAGAGTTGCAGTCATCAGAGCATGATTCAGGCAGCCCAGCTTCATCCCCACCACAATGATGATTTCCATTTTTTTAAGAGCATCCCACTGAGGAAGAACAGCAGTGCTACTCACAGGAAGGAACCAGCCACCGGCTCCTTCCGTAATCACCACATCAGCGCCGGAATTGACAGCCTTGTGCAGATCAAGGTCGAGCTGCTTGAAATCTATAGGTTTGTTTTCATGTTCTGCAGCGATATGCGGAGCTATAGCCTCCTGATAAGCAAAGGTTGTAATATCATGAGGTTTGAGAGGCAAACCACATGCTCTGATATGACTGTCAAGATCAGCGTTATGACCATTTTCAAAACCTGCCACTATCGGTTTATAAGGTCTTACCTGCAATCCTGCTTCCCTGAATTTTTTAGCAAGCACGCAGGCACAGAATGTTTTTCCCGCATCAGTATCGGTACCGGTAATAAAAAGCTGTTTGACCATATTTTAATTTTCCTGAAGGTTGTTTTTTAAAATTCTGCCTATAATAATTCTGAATCTGCTTTTTTTAAAGCATAATCAGCTTTCAATATTGCGTAAAAATATAACTGTATCTTTTTTATACAACATTAACAGGTAATAAAATTCGGTTATTACTCATACAGATCACAACAAAACACAATAATTCTGCTTTTATTTTATGTTTTGTCTCATTATCTCTTATTATAGATAAAGTGAGGTTTCCGTTTTACAGATTCATCCGGAAATACTCAAAGGTACTTTGAATAGGCGGTCGTTATATGCTTGGCATAATAGTAAAAATTCCAAATGATAAAAAAAAGGAAGGAATGATCATCAGTTACGATGACAAGCGATATTACTTCACAGTGGAAGATTACGACCCGCGTCTTAAGCTTTCGGTATCCGACGATGTTGATTTCACTCCCTGTGAAGACGATACAAACAGTGAACGGGGATTATTCAAAAAATACGCACACGTTGACAGTATTGTCAGAAATCAGATTCCAACCGAGCGTAACGGATTTTATCTCAGCAAATCTTCTGATATTCAGAAATTAAAAATCACGGAACTTTCAAAAAGTTACGTACTGGTGGGAGAAAGCACCAACAAGGAACACGCTCTTGACATGATGATTGATACCGCCGTAAAAGCAGGCTGTACAGCCCTGACTGATATCAGGGTTAGTACACACATACCGAAATTCAACAACAGTATTATCTTCATCATCAGAGGCATACCTGCCATCGGAACGAAGGTGGATCTCAACAAATATATAGAACAGGAAAATCAGGCCAGATCAACCAGGAATCCTAAGACTGTTTCTGCAGGTATTAAGGCAGAGATGCCGGAAACACCTGATGCATCTCATCCGGAAAAGACCAAGATAGTGGAAAAAGAACGTATCTGCATTCCAAAAGAAAAAATCAGAAAATTTTCACCAAACATAGCAAGACGCATTCTTCAGAGAACCATATTTTCCGTTGTCATGCTTCTGCTGCTCCCTGTTCTGGCAAGTGTTGCCTTTGAGTTCGATGACATTTACGAATCATATCTCACTCTTATTTTTATAATGCTGGTTGAAATGGGACTGGTGGTATTCTATTACAACGTAAATCCCAATAAATCATGCTGTTATTTTAGGATTAAACATAACTAAACATACACACGAGGAAATCAATGAACGCCAATATTCTTAAAAACATCAGCCACGGGGTATACGTTATCGGGGTAATTGACGAAAACGGAAGGAAATGCGGCTGCATAGTCGATGCACTAATGCAGGTTACCGTAACTCCTCTCGGCGTTGAAGTCTGTACCAACAAGAAATCATACACCACCAGATGCATCCGCAATGCCAGAGAATTTACCGTATCCATTCTGCCAAAGCATGCAGCTCCTGCTCTCATTGCCAATTTCGGTTACCAGAGTGCCGCTGCGGCAGACAAATGGGAAAATGTTGAACATGACCTGATTGACGGTATTCCGGTGGTAAAACACTCTCTCGGCTCCTTTAAGGTAAAAGTGTTCCACGAACTTGAACTTTCAACCCACATTCTATGGAGCTGTGAGGTGGTGGATACCTGCGAAGGTACCGGAAATGAAGAACCTATGACCTACAGGTACTACCAGACGGATTTGGTCGAAGCCACACAGAAAGCCTTCGCCTCAGGTCTCTCAGGACAAAGCATGTCCGCTTCCGGAGACAGCTATACCTGCGGTGTATGCGGATACCACTATGACGGAGACACTCCTTTCGAAGAACTTCCTGACGACTGGGTATGTCCTCAGTGCGGCATGAGCAAGGAATGCTTTGTTAAGGACTGATAACATTCATTCCGGATAATCTTTTCATTAAATAACTCCATACCTTATGGAGTTATTTTTTTATTACTCAATCACTTTCCTGACAGAAACTCCCCTGCCTGAACCGAAAGAAACAAGTGGATGGACTGTATTCGGTTTATCCGAGGGAATCGCTTCAATGATATCCGGCATTTTTACCTGTTATGCCGTTATTCTGGCCGGTGCCGCACTGTTCATGTCAGTTATCGGCTTCGCCAGAGACAGGGCCGGCACACTCGGTATCGCGTCAATAATATGCAACACAGCAGGCATGATTCTGTCAATCGTTATGGAAGCAGTCAGAAACAGTTTTTTCGAAAACATCAGTGTGACCTCCTTAATCGAATTTCTTCACCTCTAGAACATTTAAATCCTGTAAGTTTGATATCTTCCGCAGGAATCTGCAACTGTATCCTTTTACGGACAGGCTGTGATTTCACACGTACATCGATTTCTTATTATGTCCTGATGTACTTAACCGTTCTCCATAAAAAATGCCATGATACATCAGCATCATGGCATTCTGAGCCTAATCAGAAATCAGACAAATAAATCTGATTTCAGGTATGGTTAATAAAATTCAACCTTCTTGCCGTTGGCAAATACATCAAAACTGTCTTTTGAGGTAAGAGTGGTTGAATATATACCGTCCTTTAACGTCATATAACCGTCTTCAACCCACTTATCAAAATAAGGAGACAGCTCATCATTCTTAACACTCTTGAGTAATTTCTGGCTTACTGAATAATTGATTACGATATCGTGCTTATACATTACCATATCAAGATTAGAAGTCTTCAGATCCGCATTAAGAACGGAATCGCCCATCTCTGTTAAGATATTGTACTTAATATTTGCATTGATGAACTGATCCTTCAGGGCTGAATCCAGCTGATTTCCGCCTTCACCGAAAAGCTTATCCAGATTCTGCTTCTTCAAATCAGAAAAAGTCAAAACAACATCAGTACTCTTAACCTGTATCTTGTCACGAACAGGTTTCTTCTGACCGGCTTCATCCTTTAAAGCAGTATCATCGGCAGCAGCGGAATCTGCTTTTTCGCCTGATCCGTCTGTTTCAGTTTCCTCACTTAAATTTCCTGAGGCAGGCTCGGCCATTTCAAAGTCCATATTATTAACTTTATAGCCTAAAGCAAAAGAATTGTCATCCTCTCCCTTGCCGGAATTCTTCAGTGAAAAACCGATTTCCGCATTGTCTGCATTTATAACAATGTAATCATCCAGATTAACATCCACCTTATTAAATCTGAAATTCAGCTCGGTAGGAATTGAGAATACAGTCTGCGAATTTTCAAATTCAAATCCGCCAATCCTGAAGAACTGCTTGCCGCCGCTGGTACAGTTAACGGAATCAACATTTGATTTCTGTACGATAGGCTCTTCTTTATCAAGCAGATAATCCATAAGCTTGGCCTTTTCGCGTGAAATCTGGGCATTGGAGAACTGCATTGAAGAATTTACCTTACCGATATCGCAGACAAGCTCATTGTCATCACTTGTCAGCTGGAACGGTGAATTTTCAAAGGTCACGATGCCGGTCTCGGAGGAATAGGCAAAATCAACGGTTCCCTTGTTCTCCGGAGTTTTGGTAATCTTAAACGCGGTATCAAGCACATTGAAAGAACCGGGTTCATAATTTACGGTAAAATCTGAATGGAAACCTGATAAATCAAACCTGGTCTCCATGACAATCTCATATTCTGGAATAGGTACGTCTGGATTATTCTTCTTTACCGTAATCTTATCTTTACGGGTACTGAAGGTTTTCTCAAGATTCTCGTGAGTAACATTTGAATTTTTTGCGGTCAGCTGTTCAATCTTCTTTTCAAAGACACTGTGACCGATAATTCTGGCTCCCACATAGGAACCTACAGCGGCAGTACCTACGGCCGCAGCTGCAACGATTGCAATTTTAGAAACAACTTTCATTGATTTACCCTTGTTTTTATTGTTATTTTTCAGGGATACAGATTTCTGTATCAGTTTTGCGTCTGAAGATTTCAAGTCGTCCTGACCACTTCAGCGCTCCGGTATTCCGTACAGCCGGATCCCCCCCCAACAGCTATCAGATATTAGCATAAAACTGCTTCTTTTAAAAATATTTCATAAACAAATCATAACCATATTGTTAACACAATTACAAACTTATATATAATATTTGTAGCTTAATAACGATAATAATCAGATATTATGGGACTTTTATAAAATTTCACATCCGACGATAATTCTACAGGTCTTTCCCCGTAATCATTAAATCCGAATTCCCGGTAAAAATCCTTTACAAAAAATAAAACCGCATTGAATCAGTTTCCAATGCGGTTCCGTACTTTTCATGTGCTAATGCATGGATTAAACCTTAGCGTCATGCATTTTTGCAATAAGACTCTTGCTTTCCGACATGAAGTAATCTGCCAGTGGACCGAAGAAATCCTTGGTCATTCTGAACTCTTCAATAAAAGCTTCACGATCCCCCTTCTTAAGAAGTTCAATGGCTCGTGAAATCTCACTGCTGTATCTTTCTATGATATCCAGATTTCTCTTGTTTGACAGAATGATGTCGGCATAAAGCACAGGATCCTGGGCAAACAGTCTGCCCACCATCATAAGTTCCATTCTGTAAATTGGAGAACTGAGTTCCATAAGAACGTCAAGATCCGGATTTTCCTTGGCAAGGAACACACCATAGCTGAATGTGGTGAAATGTCTTAAAGCCTGAATATAACTCATGGCATCATCATGTTCCGCTGCAGAGAACTTCTTGATGCGGGCTCCCCACAGAGTCATCTGATCAAGTACCCATCCGCACTTTTCAGGATAACGGCCTTCCACTGAAATAATCACCTGCTTGGCCATATTGGAAATATCAGGACCGAACATAGGATGAAGTCCCATGACAGGCCCCTGGTGCACGGCCATCATTGATTTCACCGGATTTGTCTTGATTGAAGTAAAATCAGCCAGAACACATTCAGGACTCAGAAGTCCCTGAAGTTTACCGATAACCTCTTCAGTACGATCAATAGGCACACACACAACTACCAAGCCTGCTCCGGCAAAAATTTCACCTGCCCTGTCCCAGTCTCTGTGTCCCATTACTTCAACGGTATAACCTGAACTGCGGAACAGACGGGTAAAAATACTGCCTATACCTCCGCGACCGCCGATAATGACAATTTTTTTAACGGATTCATTAAGACACTTGAACCCCACATCGTTTTCGGCACCGTAGGATTCTCTCATCACGCGTCTTAAAACGTCTTCAGCAAGATCCGGATTCAACCCGAGTTCGGAAGCCTGAGCACGGCGCTTGTCAATAAGACTGCGTTCTCTTTCAGGAACGTATACCGGAGTTCCCTCTTTGCTTTTAATAAGCCCGACCTGCTTCACCAGTTCAAGACGTCTGCGTAAAACCTTTAATAATTCGCTGTCATTCTCATCAATCTGAGTTCTTACCTGATCTAAAGTTAAATTCATATCCAATTATTCGTCTATTTCATCCATGTACTGTTCAAGTTGATCATCGTTTTCTTCTATGGTAGAAGTTGAGTCGGTACCTGAAACAAGTCCTTCATGATACATTAAATAAAAATCTCTTGCCTGACTGTACGGATCCAGTGAGTTTCTTAAAACCTCATCCTGATTCAGAGTTGTCGCACGTTCGTCCACGGCATTGAAGCCCCAGAGCACGCCGTCAACCCACCATGGGAAATAGGTAAACGGGAAGTACAGGGTATCTATGGCACTGCCCACATAGCTTCTGTATGTTCCTATTCCGAGCCCCGGTATTACAACATAGGCACCGGAGTCCACTCCCCATTTACCGAGAACGGTATCCATGGTCATACGTTTTCTTTCAAGTCCCATGTATTTCGCCACGTCAATACAGCCGAACAGGCCGATAGTGGAGTTTATACCGAAACGTACCGCGCTTGTACCGCTGTCGAGCGGTCTGGCAACGAGCAGATTGTTTACTGTATTGTTAACCTCTCTTAAATTCTGATATGCGTTTGAGAGACAGACTCGCACCACCTCGGGAACATAATCCACATATGCGACGGAGACCGGTCTTAAGAGATTCTTATCCAGAAAATCATAATTCACTGTCCAGCCGATTTTACGGTTGGGAGTCTCATATACATCGAGGGCATCCCCCGGAAGATACGTGTAACCGTATGTATAGTCTTTATCAATCTTTACTATATTGCGCGGAGTCATAATGCCGACGGATGATCTTGCAGCCTGGGCACTGCCTGAAATAAAACATGCGGCCACTCCCGCTAAAGCTATAAATGAATTCTTTAAAAACCTCATAATAAGGCCTCTGCTTTATTAACAACACATCTGCTATTATACTTTATTTTTTTGCTGTTTAGTCGCATGAACGTCCGGCTGCCGTTAAAAAATATGATACCGCAGCTACAGTTGGCACCTCATATCCGTACTTTGTCACAAACGGTCTGTCAGTCAGAATTACGGCCGGGACCGGATAAGTGAACCGTCTTTTTCCGAACACCGTAAACTCCCACTCATCAGTCTTATAATTTGTCTAAAAAACAACCAATCCCTCTTTACCTTTTAGCTATAATATTTTAAAATTATGAATATGATTTTTGTGACATGACGCAACAGCACATGCATCTCTTTTGTGTCAGTTCACGATTATTTAAGATTTTGCATTACAGACACTTCACGGTCAGAAAGGATATCAGACCGCTGAATTCCGGGATTAAGGAAAGAAACAGTGTCTCAGTGTATTTCCGAAAAAAAAGGAAAATAATTCAGATTACACCGGTGCATATGATGTTTTGTCTTCATATTTTTAAGGATTAAGTTTATGAAGAGGGTGTTGTACATACTAAAGGACGTTGCCGTAGGGTGCGCCTTTTTTCTGGCCTCTTCCTCAGTAGGCATAGCCGATGAAGGAAGCAGGATCATTACTGATCGTTTCGGAAACGCCATTGGTTCATACCAGACAAACAATGACGGATCCACGGTCTACAAGGATAATCTCGGTCGGGAAATCTCAACGGCGGTACCGAACGAAGACGGAACCTTAACCTTTACTCAGCCGGACAAAGACTCCGATAAGCTGGCATTCAATCATTACCTGACGGAAGATGACCGGAATTCATCCGATTCACGATCCTCCACTGTTTACAGGGATCGCTACGGAAGCCGTGTTGCAAGTTCCAGTACCGATGGAAAAACAGGCAAAACAGTCATCAGAAACCGCTATGGACAGAAGATCGGTACTTCAACCACCGACAAATCAGGAAAAACAACATACAGAGACAAATACGGAAAGAAAGTCGCAACTTCAACCGTAAACTCCAGCGGACAGACCATTATCAGGGACAGATACGGGAAAAAGATAGGTTCCTCCTCCAAAAACTCCACCGGTCAGACCGTAATAAGAGACAGGTACGGCAACAAGATCGGAACATCAACAACTGATAAAAACGGAAAGACGATCTATCGCGACAAATACGGGAAAAAAGTCGGACAGTCCGAATCCAAAAAATAATTTTTCACCTACAGTCTGAAGTATCCTGCGGCAGATCTGAAAGTTACGGCATCACAGTTTTCAGACTGTCTGTATCTTTCTGACAGGATGTCTGATGACTGTTTTCCATTTTTCCGGAGCTGTTTTTCTCGGATCCGACAGATAAATCTCATGATGCAGTCTCGTATCCGTCATATCATTCACATATCCGTTCTGAGCCAGATATTCATCCATCAGGGCAATGGTGGCAGGTTCATCGTCAAAAGGTCCGAGATGCATCATCTGCACGCACAGTCCTTCGCTTATCGTTATAAATTCAGCTGCGGAACAGTCAGTCTTTTTCCTTTCTGAAGCTGTCCGAACAGCCCATTCAAAATCCTTTTCTGAAACAAAATCAGGAAGTCTGATAACGGAAATCCAGTTGAACGATGATTTGTCGGTAAGATCGACAGCGGCTTTATTATCCTGATACCAGAAGCCTTCAAGTGGCGGAACCGTATATTCAAAAAAACCGTTGATTCTATAGTCTGTTTTGCAGCTCATTCTCAGAGTATAGGCTACGGCATACAGAACACCTATCGCCTGCTGATATGCTCCGTCTTTCTCATTCGGATCGCCTTTTCCTCTGACAGCAATGTAATTTGCCTCAGGCACATTAACAATCTGAGGTTTTTTACCGGGATTGTAGAACTCTTTATATTCCTTTCTGAAATCAAAAACCATAACTACACCTTTAACAATGAAAAAACAGGTAAACCCGAACCCGGCACCGTCTGTCCGGTAATGACATGAACATTAAAGTTCAGAAAATGCGGGAGCTGTAAATATCGGAAAAAACACCTGCCGTCAGGATTTTCTGTTACCTTCTTCGGAAAGCTTTATGGCATAGGCAATGGTTTCGGCAATAATGCTGTATACGGCATGCTCCCTGCTGCGCTTCTGCTTTTCCTCGGCTCTGTTTATGGGCAGATCAGTATTCGGGTGCATAATGTAACCGAGTTCTGATGACATGGACACGATATCATCGGCTAAACTGTTTTCAGTATTACCTGAACCATTTTCATAATCATCTGCCATAAACCACTCCTGTGTATTACAAATATCCTGAAAAAACCGTGCATATCTTCCATGATACACGGACCTAGACTGACGGCGGATACACCGTTCCCATTCGGCTGTTTACGGAACTAACATTCAGTCCGTGTTTTTCAATACCATCCTTCAGCTGCTGACTGGTACTGTTTATCAGCTGCAGAGTTTCAAACTTTTCTGAAACAAGATTGACTCTTACATCCCTGTCATACAGTTCGATGAGAATCTGAACGGCGCCGAGTTTTTCCAGCTCGAAAAAGAAGTTGATTTTCCAGGTTACTCCTGATTCTCCGCTGAAATGAGAAACATTCATGCCGCCTTCCCTGCCTGACCTGTACAGTGGCGGCAGAGGTATGAATGCGGGAAGTCCGAGTTCATTGCTGAAACCGCTGAGAAGCTGCATCCTTTCTATCTGCTGCAGAGTCAGGAACAGATTTTCCTCAATCCAGTCGCAGTCGCCGCTGAAATCAAGATCTGCATAAGGTTCCGTTGATTTAAACTGAGACACGTCCCTGCCCAGCATTCTGAATCTTATGGAAAGAATCATTGCCGCCCACTGCTGAATAATCCGGCCTCTGCGGCCTTCCGTGGTCAGAGGATTGCCTACAAATCCCAGCCATTCCATCACGTCATTGACGTCACGCAGTGGCTCGGTAATGGTCTGACTCATTGCCCTGGTCATGTTGTGAATTTCCGGAGAAACCATTTTGTTGTCAAGAACCGCATTGAGGGAACTTACCAGTCTGGCCATAGGCACGCTGCGATGATTGATTTCATTAAAATCCGGAGTCTCTTTTCTGCGGGATCTGTTTTTAACCTTCCGGCCTGAAGCAAAAAGATTTCTGATTCTGGCAAAGAATGACTTCCCTGCAGGTTTTTCACTCTCTTTCGCATCATGCTCAGAATATTCATCTGATTCACTCAGGGTATATCCATCATTCTGCTCGAAAGATGATGACGCCGTCGCTCCGGCATCTGAGAATGAAACACTGTCTGATGTCTCTGAATCTTTATTATCGGAAACATAATCCGTCGTCACATCGGCTGAGACAGTTTCCTCATGCACTGCTTCCTCAATCTGATTTGAGGTAACATGTTCATATTCAGGCATGAAATCATCAGCACCGGCATCCACGATCTCAATTCTGTCGGTAACCTTCTCAGCTTCAACAGGTTCCCTGTTATTCTTTACCCAGGAATAACCGCCAGTCCCGCCGGTTCCCCAGCTGCCGCTTACGTCGTTCCTTCTGCCGTCGTTTCTTTCCGGCTCGATTCTTTCCTGTCCGGCCGCAGTCATCAGGCCGTCAGTTTCAGCTGCACCGTACCTGTCTTCCGCAACGGTTTCAGCAACCTTAAATTCCTCTCCGGAAGACATTTCATTACCGCTGTTATCGTTCCGGATGAAATCAGCCCAGTCATGAGACTGCTCCTCTGCGGTTACCGTTGCTTCATCACGATCATTACCGGCTTCACTCACATGGCTGTCCGATGCATCAGAAGCATCGGTTTCTTCAGGAATACTGAAACCTGACTCAGGTTCTTCAGCAGGCTTTTCCTGTTCACCCGCACCTGTCTCCGGATCAGGATAAACTGTTATATTATCCTGACGGACGGACTCAGCCATTCTTATAAGAACCTGCTGTTCCCTGTTAAGCTCATCAAGATATTCATCCGCTTCATCGTTTTCATCCTGAAAAACAGCAGAAACCGGAGATGTAATACCGTCAGTGTTTTCCTTAACGACAGACTCTTCAGACGTTTCTGTTACTCCTGCAGAATCATTCCCCGCCTCTTCGGCCTTCTGAACCGGTTCATCACAGGCTGCGGATTCCTTATCTTCAGAATTTTCATTTTCGGTATTCTCCCTGGCGATGGCTTCACTTAATGAATTCTCGTCAGAAAAAATTCTCATTTCGTCCGTAGTTATGCCGGTACCGGTTAAATCAAGTCCTGACTCGCCGTCGGATACCGGGTTGTCGGTCAGGTGACGTTCAGGATTTTCTAATGAGTCACCTGGTTCTGAACCTGCAGTCGTCTGAGAAGCCGTATTTTCGGAATTTATGTATTCAACGTCATTTGCCACCTTCTGAATCAGCTCGTTAACCCTGCGGCTGAGACTTGCATTCTGAGGTGTATCCTGTGATCTGTCTTTCTCGTTACCGCTCAGCTTTTCGCACTGAGCCCTGAATGAATTGAATTCTCCGATGAGATCGATATTCATCTGCGGACGCTGCGCATCGGTGCCATCCCCGGCCTGTGAAGCTTCACCGCTTCCGGGAAACAGAACCTTTCTGGAAACATCATCCGCCATGCTTCTTGAAAAATCGTATCTTGACAGGAGTTCTTCATCGTACAGACCGGACATGCCTGTATGTGAATTCTCGCGGAAGAATTTTCTTATTTCATCTTCCGTCAGTCTGTCGGCATCAAAAGTGTCATCCTTTCCGGGAAGATCGGCATCAACTATTTCCCCGTTACCTTCACCGTTTATCAGATTGGCCGACTGAGCGATGGAGGCGGCCCTGCGGATAAGATTATCCACTCTTCTGGCTATGGCCTCGCTTTCCTCATCCTGATATTTTTCCTCTGACGCAAAAAGACCTAGCTTTCCGGTATCTTCAGGTATTTCATCCACGGCATCACGAATGAAATTACGGAGTTCCTGTTCTCTTGCAGCCTGATAAAGAGCGGCTCTGTTATGTGAAATAAGATAGAGAACATTGGGCTGATGTGCCATGATGAATTCAATAACCGCTATGAACAGTCTGCTGAATATCACCTTTCCCTTCACGGTGAGAGAATCATGAGGAACGGAGATATGAAGTTTTTCCAGTCTCTTGACCAGAGCCGGGGTTATGTTGTCAGCAGTAAGAATATTGGCTACGAGTTCACAGAGATAATGCATCAGAGCCATGCCGGGAGCATTGTTTTCCCTAAAAACTCTTGGCAGTGTGGTGCACAGGCTGAAAAACTCATCAGTTGCCGCGTAGCTTTTAACCACATGAAAACGGCTGGTCAGGGTATTTGAAAGGAGCTCCACCAGTTCAGAATCAGTGCCTATCAGATCCTTTATCAGGGTAATATAGGTAAAATCATCCGTTCCCGCCGCGGCAGCAAGAGCCGAAACAGGATCTGCAGCCAGAGCGGCAACATAACGCTGAACGCTTTCCTGAGATGCAGCAAGTTCTGCAGGAAGCAGTGGATAATCCTTGGTAAGCGAACTTAAAAAAGCATAAGAGGCGCTTACGTTAATCACCTTTCTGCTGTTTTCAGACAGAACGTCGTATACCTCTTTTTCGCTGAGACTTCCCTGCCCGGAATCACCGGAACCGGTAGCTGTTTCCGCCCTGTCCTCCGTAATTTCTGTACTGTTCTTTTTTAAATCTTCTCTCAACATAACCGGCCGTTACGAATTTATATTATTTCCATAACACACTCATGACCAGCAGGTCACGGATTCATATTCTGGTTTTATGGCTTATTTTATTATCTTTACATGGCAGGCAGTCCGCTGTGGAAAAAACAGACTGCCGAAAAATACTGTACCGTATTTCCGCATTTGTCTGCGGACCGTGTCGGAGGCCGCACCGTTTTACCGTCCCGGACACACAATCGGCTGCTCAGATTTTAACATCACTCTGAAAACAAACATCTTTTTAAATGTTTATTGTGAGGTAATTTAAGACTGACCGCACACTCTCATCAATCATTCCTAGAAGAGAGACCTGATGAAATCCCCCATTCTGTCATCGCTTTCCTTTTCAGTGTTGCAGTATCTTACTTCCTCTTCGTTTATCATATCCTCTCTTACAGGAAGCAGTACGAATCTGGAAACGTCGGTGCAGGTTTCAGGATCCATTATGTAGCTGTCGGCTCCCTCCAGACTGAAGTACGCGTCTGCAATGCCTTCAGGAATGGCAGTTACCAGAGAATGAACTCCTCTGATGCTTAAGAATCTGTCATAAACCGGAAGAGCACCTGTGGCTCCCGTAAGATTGGTTTTGGTGTTGTCATCATTACCTACCCATACGGTTACCAGCTCATCATTATCAAAACCGCTGAACCATGAATCGATGCCGTCATTTGAGGTACCTGTCTTCCCTGCTATAACCGCATTGTACTTTTTCAGGGATCTGGCGGTACCGAATGAGGTTACATTGGTCATACCGTAGATGGTCAGATAAGCGTCGCGGGGATCCAGCACCTGAACCTTGTCGGCCTGACTCTCGCGGTCGTATATGATGTCACTGCCACGACGAACCACTCTGATCGCCGACAGCTGTCTGTAGGCACCTTCGGTCGCAATGGTGGCGTACATCTGGTTCACCTCTATCGGAGTCAGGGCGAAACTGCCCAGCAGAGTACTCGGAACGGCATCTATTTCCTGTTCGATTCCCAGCCTGTGAATGGTATCGACAACCTTCTGCACTCCGACATTCATACCCACTCTTACCATTGGCACGTTAAGCGACTTGGCGAAGCCCTGATAAAGAGGAATCCACCCGCTGTAGGTACCGCTGAAGTTCTTCGGGCTCCAGTTCTGACCGTTGCGCATTTTTACGGTTACCGGAGCATCATGAACCATACTGCCGAGATGCCAGCCGTTACTGAACGCCGTCAGATAGGCGGCGGGCTTGACCAGGGAACCGACCTGACGGCGGGCCTTGGTTACACGGTTCATCCCCTGGAACTGCGGATCACTGCTGCCTACCACGGCAAGAATGTCACCGGTTCTCCAGTTGGAAACCACTACCGCACTTTCAAGCTTTTTGGTTCTCTTGGCATTGAGTCTGCCAAGTTCTTCCTTAACAGCGGTGTTGGCGGCAAGCTGCACCTGTGGATCAAGACTGGTAAAAATCACCAGTCCGTTGCTGTCGAGATAGTCATCACCGAGCTTTTTCTTCAGCTCATCCTTAAGAATACTGATGTATCCGGGTACCTTGATGATGGAAAAATTCTTGTCCTTGTCAACAATTCCCAGCGGTTTGGCGACGTAGTACTCATACTGTTTGTCAGTAAGCTTTCCAGCCTGCTTCATCAGGCTGAGCACCAGATTTCTTCTTTTGAGTGCGGCTTCAGGATGTCTGCGCGGATCATACTGGGAAGGACCTTTAACCATGCCTACAAGCAGAGCTACCTGATGCCAGTCCAGTTCGCTTACGGGAATCCCGAAATAGAAGTATGAGGCCAGACCGAAGCCGTAGATGTCCTTATTGGAATGCCCGAGATAGATTTCATTCAGATACATTTCCAGAATCTGGGATTTTTCATATCTGGCATCAACGATAATGGACATGAAAAGCTCTCTTACCTTTCGGTCAAGAGTCTTGTTGCTGCTTAAAAAGTAATTCTTAACCAGCTGCTGTGAGATGGTACTGCCGCCCTGAACCTTGCGACCGGCCCTGATGTTCACGAATATCGCTCTGAGAATCCCCTTGATGCTGATGCCGTGGTGACTGTAGAAATCCCGGTCTTCCACGTATATAAGAGTATCAATGAGTTTCTGCGGCACGTCATCGATGCTTATCAGCAGACGATCTTCCTCTCCGCTTGAGGAAAGACGTTCCAGAAGCACCGGATCCAGCTGAATGATATCAATGTTCTCACCTGTTGCCGCATCGGAAATGGAACTGATTCTGCTGTTTTTGAAAACTATGTGAATGGGACGGGATTCTTCCGGTCCGTAGGAGAAATTGAACGGTCTTCTGATAATGACCATATGATCCTTGTTTCTGCTGGTTCCGTATTCCCCCGGATTTGCAGGATTGCTCACCTTGCGGTATTTCAAAAGGGTAAGTTCGTGTTCAAGCTGATCGAAGGTAATCTTCTGCTCCACAGTGAGCTCCAGCGGTCTGCTGTATACCACTGCGGGAGTTTTCCATTTCTGTTCCGCATCCAGACTGCTGCTTGAAATCACGACATAATAGTATGCACAGAGAATTGCGAAAATTACAGCAAGTACAAGTCCGAGCTTAAAACCCAGAGCTATCAGTTTACCGATAAATGATTTACTCATGTTTCCTTACACCACTGTTTCGGGAAAGTGCCATCCGCACCGTTCCGAAATTGCTGCTGAAACCCGACCGTTCCATCCGTTGTCAGATTTCAGAAGTTCTGTTTCGTAAAATCATACTTCCATGTAAATGCTTTGCTTCAGCAGAAGGCTATCCCGCCGCACGCGTCCGGGAACCTTCCGAATATCTGCAGTCCGGACACAGTGACTGCAGTGCTGAACCGGGTA
Source organism: Ruminobacter sp. RM87 (assembly GCF_000701925.1). Classification (NCBI taxonomy): domain Bacteria; kingdom Pseudomonadati; phylum Pseudomonadota; class Gammaproteobacteria; order Aeromonadales; family Succinivibrionaceae; genus Ruminobacter; species Ruminobacter sp. RM87. The sequence goes on from NZ_JNKD01000017.1 coordinate 51,021, forward strand.
AAAATCAATCCTTAATCATTACCCGAAAAATCCTTACAGGTCTCCCCGGCGGAACCGAACTCCGCCGGGGACAAAAAATCAGGTCACATTATATCATTTATGTAAAATTTGTTTACAAAATTAACAGGCTCGCCTCCGGTCGTCCTCGAACCGTCATAAATGATGAATCACTGTCGAAAGACGATGCAGAATGACAATATCCGGCAGATAAAAATTTTTCTAAAACATAACCTGCGTTCAAGTAATAAACATCTGTTTATGCAACATTTGACAAAGATCTATTTTTTTATAAAAAAACATTCAGATATGCATCAAAATGAAAAAAAATAAAGTAATGGTTCCCTGCTTTTCCTATAATACGGGATTTGAAAATTACGTTTATGTTGCTTTAAGTGACTGAAAAAACGCCTGTATCATATTTATGGAAAATAAATTGACATAAATCTTTGAATATATCCGACGAGTAATGTATATTCTAAAGAATTTATGTTGGTATGACTTGGGTACATTTATATCCGTGCTGTTTTCCATACGGTTAATTAAAAAGACGGACAATTCAGCACTGATACATTTGCCTTGTGCCTGGTGCAAAGGTATATACATTTTAGGAGAAAGACTATGAGCGACAACAAGAATGATTTAATTGAGCTGAGTCCTCTGGCCATTGCCGGCTTAAAGCCTTATGAAGTGCAGCCCGGCGAAGAATATATGAACGATAAGCAAAAAGCTCATTTCCGCAAGATTCTGGAAAGCTGGCGCGATCAGTTGATGAATGAGGTTTCAAACACCGTTGATCACATGAACGATGAAACCACCAACTTCCCTGACGATATCGACCGTGCTGCTCAGGAAGAAGAATTCTCTCTTGAATTAAGAATCAGAGACAGAGAAAGAAAGCTTATCAAGAAGATTGAAAAGACTATCCGTAAGCTTGACTCTGACGATTACGGTTACTGCGACGACTGTGGCGAAGAAATCGGCATTAAGCGTCTTGAAGCACGCCCTACCGCCGATCTCTGCATCAACTGCAAGCACATCGCTGAAATCAAGGAAAAGCAGGGCGCAAAATAATATATGTCCCCTTATCACGGGCGTTTTGCTCCTTCACCGAGTGGCAGGCTGCACTTTGGTTCACTGGTTGCCGCCACCGGTAGTTATCTTCGTGCCAGAAGCCTTAACGGCTTCTGGCATCTTCGTATTGAAGACATCGACACCACCAGATGCAGACAGGAACACAGTGACAGCATCCTAAGGGATCTTGAACTCCTGGGCTTTGAACATGACGGTCCAGTACTGTATCAGACCGAAAGACTTGATTTTTACAGGGAATGTCTCGACAGGCTCACGGAAAATCATCAGACCTATTACTGCAACTGCACCAGAGCCGACATCCGCAGAATGGGAGGAGTCTACAACGGTCACTGCAGAAATCTGAACCTTCCCGATGCCGTGAACCACAGCGTGCGTCTCAAAAACACCACCTATGTTTCCGAATACCGTGATGAAATCCGGGGAACGGTAAAAAATCCGACATCAGACATTCCCGACATTGTTCTCCGCCGCCGTGACGGTCTCTATGCCTACAATCTTGTCTGCATACTTGATGATCTTGATACCGGCATAACGGAAGTGGTCAGAGGCTCGGATCTGCTCTATGACACCTTCGCCCAGATATCCTTCATAAAGGAGCTGAAGGGAAATGTGCCTGCATACGCGCATCTTCCTCTGGCCATGGAAGATCCTGAACACAAATACTCCAAACAGAATCATGCCGCTCCGATTGACATGGCACATGCGTCAGAGCTTCTGGTAAAGGCCGTAAAATTCTTAGGACAGGACATTCCTGATGAATTTGTGCATGAAAAACCGGCCGACATTTTAAAATATGCCGTAAGCACCTTCTCTCTTGAAAAAATCTCTCCGGACAGCCGAATAGTCTGAACAGTCCTCTAACCGTCAGTAATCAGTTCCATTACACCCATTCTTTGAATATCTAGTTACATTATCAAAAATAATTTATTAGGAAGTCCAAAAAATAAGAGACTTCCTTTATTTTTTATGTTATTATAGTTACATACTAACGTGTAACTATATAGGTACAATTATGGTTGTTGATACTCCCGAACTTCCTCCTCTGCTTTTCAATAGAAATGGTAAATATACTTATGTCTGTTCTTATGAGAACGCATGGGATCCTGTACGTCACATGTCTGTCAGAGTCAAGGGCAAAACCGTTACCGTTGGTAAGATTATTGGCGGTAACCTAACCGGT
>NZ_JNKD01000018.1:0-52591 GCF_000701925.1 Ruminobacter sp. RM87
AAGAGGCATCAACTGGCCCGTTGCCATGGAAGGAGCGCTAAAGTTAAAGGAAATAAGCTACATCCATGCTGAAGCATATGCCGGAGGGGAACTGAAACACGGTCCTATAGCATTGATTGATGAGAACATGCCTACGGTAATAGTTGCTCCGTCAAACGGACTGCTGGACAAGCTTCGCTCAAACATTGAATCTGTTAAGGCCAGAAAGGGATTTGTATATCTCATCAGCGATGAGAAGTCCGCAGTTTCATTCTCAGCTTCAGGTATACCGGAAAACAGTTATTTTGTAATACCGAAGGTTGAGGAAGTGATTGAGCCGATAGTTTATACGGTACCACTGCAGCTTATAGCGTATAAGGTTGCGGTACTCAAGGGAACTGACGTGGATAAGCCTAGAAATCTGGCTAAAAGCGTAACAGTTGAATAAAACACATAATAAACATCTAATGACGATAATTTGTTATCTTTGAAGGGATTATAATGTTAAAAGGAAAGATTGATTCTTCCTCAGGAAGAAAAAATATCTACGGATATTTGCTTGATACGGATAAGAGTGAAAGTAGAAATTGTACGCTTTCAATTGACAATGGAGCTCATAGGATTGTTTGTAAATGTGATAACGATATTTTTACGAATTATACTCAGAATAAATTCGGTCACGGATATCACGGATTCAGAGCTGCTGTTCCCGATGCGTTAAAAGACGGAAAAGAACATGTAGTTGAACTGATTGATGAGGAAACCGGTTCAGTTGTTGATACTAAATCACTGGTATTCAGAAAAGACAAGGAATTGGAAGCAGTCAAAACAGTAATAAACAGTGTAAAGAAAAAGGAAGTCAGCAAACCTTATACTTCCTACAGCACTGATTTGACAAATATTCCCGACGGAGTGAATATTGCGTACATCCTGGATGATAAATACGTAATTCCTACATGCGTTTCTGCAATTTCAGCCATATCGAATAAACACAGTTCTTCCGTATATAATTTCTTTTTTATTACCAACGAAATTTCCGAGCATTGTGCATCTCTTCTGAACAGTCTTTCCAGCAGCACAGTTAATGTATATATAGTTCAAACGGAATTAAACGAGCTTAAGGATCTTCATGTTTTCAGCAGCAGGTCATACTGTGTTGCTACTGAATCCGCTCTGCTCAAATTCAAGCTTCCGAGTTATCTCTCAACACTCAGTAAGGTTTTATACCTTGACGGCGATATTATAATCAGAACTGATCTCAGTGAATTATTCAGTACTGATGTGTCTGATTATTATCTTGCAGCTGTAGAAGATTCAGGAACTCTTTATTCCCAGAATCCGATTGTTTTAAAATATGAAAGGTATTTTAACAGTGGCGTGATGCTGTTGAATCTGGATTTGCTGAGAAAGGAAAATAAACAGCAGGTTTTAATTGAAACCAAGAAAAACAGCAATGATTCAACTCTGATGGATCAGAATGTGTTTAATGAAGTTCTGCAGTCTAAAGTTAAATATCTGTCCATTAAATACAACTGTCTGTTTGTAAATTTAATCCGTGCCTGTCAAAAATTCGAGATGGAGGCACTTAACAAAAAATATAATGAGCAGTTCAGCTCGCTTCCGGAGCTTGCCGAAAAAGCCCTTCTGGTACATTACTCCTCCAAAGACAAACCATGGAAGTTTTCAAATACTCCGCTGGCAGGTGAATGGTATTCATATTATTTAAAGATGTGTCTTGAGTTGGGGCTTCCTAAAGATTCCATCAAGAGGGAATGTTCACTGTTATCTAAAAATGATACGGTATACATAGAGCCTGACAGACCTCGTATTATTGTTTCTATGACGACTTTCCCGGCAAGAATTGGAATTGTACATATTCCATTACAGGAAATTCTGTCTCAATCCGTTCGTCCCGACAAGGTTTTATTGTGGCTTGCAGAACCTCAGTTTCCAAACAGAGAGAAGGATTTGCCGGATGAGCTGCTGAAATTGCAGGAAAAGGGCGTTACCATCTGCTGGGCTAAAGAAGATATAAAGGCTCATAAAAAGTATTTTTATACAATGCAGAAGTACCCTCATGATCTGGTTATCACCGTTGATGACGATCTTCATTACTCTCATTACATGATTGAAAGACTGCTGGATTCCTACAAGCGCAACCCTCATTGCGTCTCTGCATCAAGAGTTCATTTAATGCTGGCTAATAGTGGTGAAGACTCATCACGTATGATCAGACCGTATAAAACATGGAAGCATGAGTATGATAAGTGGGTTAACCAGCCTTCCATGCAGCTGTTTCCGACATGTGGAGCAGGAACATTGTTTCCTCCGTATTCTCTGAGAAAAGAAACTTTTAATATTGAAAAAATCAAAAGAGAGTGTCTTGATGCGGATGACGTCTGGTTAAAGATGAATATGGTTTTATCCGGAACATCTGTTGTTTTGTGTGATGTGCGCCAGAGACTGAGATATGTAGAAAATTCTCAGGATGTTGCCTTATGGAAAACAAATGTGATTGAAGGCAATAATGATGTTCAGATTAATACCTTAATCAGTAACAGCGATCATGCCGACACCATCATTTCTAAGATTTTTGAATATGCTCCTTATCCTAATAAGGAGGCTAAACAGCAGGCCAAAACTTCCCGTGCCAAAAAATAGTTGAGGAAATCATATCCCGTAATCTGACGGTGATGAATTTTATATCTCATACACCTTTCTGTTTAAACAGAAAGGTGTATTCATTATCAGACACATCTCGAGAAATGTTTTATTACTGATTAAAACTGTCAGTCATTCGGTTTTATAACTGTTTTCATGTGATCAGCGTGATATGAACGTTTAAGTTTTGTATATATGTTGCGAATATACTGCTACAATCAGTATATTCCGTAAGTTCGTGTTGGATAATTATAATGGTTGATAGTAACAAAAACAGATTTATCGGTTCTGTCGAGAATGACGGGAAATATACTTTATATTTTTGCTGGGTTCCCGTATACAGATCCATTTTCAGATCGACATATAAAACCGGTGACGGCATCAATAAAATACAGTATCAGAAAAAGTCTGTTTTAGGTGTTCCCGTATATTCTGAAAACATTGAGGATTACGTAAGAACCCGAAAAATTTTAGGTCTGAGTTTTTCTGAGCATTTGGCTTTGGATAGAATTACAGATCTGATAAAACTTCAGGAACAGGGGCTGAATAATTCTTCCAGAGAACTGAAGGAACAGCTTGATTATCTTTCTAATCGCGTTACCGGAATCGAGTCTTCATTATTAAGCAGAATAGAGAAATGTGACAGTTCGTATCAGTCACTGGTTAAGCTCAATTCAGAATCTTCGGATACACTATGCCGTTATTTTAAGGAAATAAAGGATAATGTTGACAGAAGTGTCGGTGAGCTGTCAAAAAGCGTTGCTGATTCAAGAAAGGAGAGTGTTCTTTCAGGTCAGAAGACCATTGAAGAACTTGGCAGAAAAGTACATTCATGCTTCGCAGAGATGAATGATAAGCTAAAGGGAATAAATAAAACCGTAAAGAATAGCAGTGATATGGCATACGCCGATATACTGAAGGCTTTTGAGATAAAGTTTAAAGCAGTACTCGATTATCTGTCTGACAGTGTTCTTGGCACTGAATTGAAACTGTTAAAAAAAGTGGAAGAATATAACAGTAACTGTCTGTATTTTTCGAAACAAGGTTCCGAGTCTTTTGAGAAAATAACAAGGGGAGTAACTGAACTTCAGGAAGTTTTGGAAAGAAGTGTTGACGAATTGTCGGGGAGCATTGTCGATTCTAAAGTTCAGCTGGATGATCTTCACAGGAATCATTCTTCAGATATGGAAGATCTCAAAAATAAACTGAATTCAGGGTTATCTCAGGTTAAGTCCGTTTTGGATAACGTTAACAGTGGCAGGGAGTCAGTATATAAAGACCTTGTCAGCTTGTTTGAAGAAAAGGTTCAGCAGATAACATCAGAGTATTGCAAAAATACTGAAGATATCTCAGCGACTGTCAGAGATTTGGTGACCATGGTTGATGATGCCAGAAAGCAGATAGGTGACAGCAGTAAGAGTTCCTCTGAAGCGTTTGTTAAGGTCGGAGATGAACTTGTCAGGACAAAGAAACTGCTTAATAGCGTTTTTGAAGACTCTGTCAGAAAAATGGGTAACGAATTGAAGGCAGAAATTCAGGGACTAGAAAGTATCTATTCCGACAGGATTCAGACAGGTATGTCTTCCATTGACGAAAAACTTTGTTCAGCAAATAATCACAGATTAGATTTTGCTGATTCACTGCATAAAAGTCTTGATGGTATCAGCGACAGAATCAGCAGTCTGCAGTCATGGTGTGCTTCAGAACTTCATAACGCTTCAACCACCTGCATTGACAGAATAAAATCACTGGAAAGCACCTGCGGTGAATATATTGAACAGCATAAAGAGGCAGATGCCGAGGTTAAAAAAATATCAGACAGAATTGACGAGATAAATGTTGAATCCCTGAATAAGTCCAATGATATGATTGTTAATGTCATTGCAAAGAGGGTGAATGACAGTGTTGACGTGGCCAGAGAAAATGAATGGGCTGCCATATTCAATAATACCATTTATAACAGTTCATGGTTAAACGATAGAAGCTTTTCTCCCGGAAGATGGGCTGTAGGTTATCAGTTCCTGTATGTGATGTACAGAATTCTCAATGAGGTAAAACCAAAGAGTATTCTGGAAATGGGGCTGGGACAGTCTACCCGAATGATTGCGCAGTATGTCAGGGCTTCGTCTGACGTAAATCATTACGTGGTAGAGCATGATCCCGGCTGGATAGAGTTTTTCAGCAACAATTTTGCGGTACCTGAATCCACAACCATTGTTCAGCTTCCTTGGGATTTCAGACCTTATAAAGAAGCTGAAAGGGTTCGCTGCTATAAGGATTTTGCCGCCAATTTTAAAGATAAGGTTTTTGACTTCATATCAATTGACGGGCCTTTGGGCGGAGATATGCATCAGTATGCACGAATTGATACACTGTCCATTGTCCCTGAATCTCTTGCGGAGAATTTTGTGATTATGATTGATGATACTGAACGTTCCGGAGAGATAGGAATGATTGCTGAACTTCTGGCCAAACTCGATGCCGCAGGAATTAAATATAAGGTTGGCCGCTACAGAGGTGAAAAGCAGGCAACTGTTATCTGTTCACTGGCTTGGGGATTTTTATCATCAATGTAACGGATGACATCTGAATGCGGTAAAAGAAATGGCAGAAGTTTTATACTTCTGCCATTTTGGTTTAAGTGCTAACTTACCGTAAAGATAAGATGGCGGTATTATGTGATTTTCTTTTAGAAAGAAACTCTTAAACCGGCGTCCAGGTTAAATGAATTTAAAACCTGCTTATACTGGGTAGTTGGATTCTTGATAGTTCCTAAATAGTAGTAGGTGGCACCCAGATCCAGAGCAAAATGTTCATTGAAGTTGATGGCGGTACCTGCTGATGCGCTAACTGCCAGTCTGTCGGTGGTAGTTTTGCCGCTGCTAAGGGTGTACTTGCTGCCATCTTCAGTTGCATAGCTATAAAGGGAGTATTTATTTGAATGCTTTGCCCAGCCTAAACCCAGACCAACATATGGAGTAAACAGTTCGCTGGTGTAGAAATCCGCATAGGTGTTAAACATTACAGCCTGAGACTGAATCTTGTTTCTTTCATAACCTGGAGCGTATAACTGTTCTCCTGTTTCTTCATCAGTTCCGGCAGGAATCAAAACATCGTTAACAAATTTTGCACGATTAGTATTGTACCATTCAACTTCAACTCTGCCTCCGACATAACTTTCACCGGCAAACTGTAAACCAATGGCTGGTCTCATGTTAAAGACGGTTTCATGATCAAGGCCGCAATCGTATACGGTTTTGGTTGTTCCGGAAATTTCATCATGGCATCTGGCATCAAGATCCTGGAAACCGGCACCTGCCTTAAAGCTTATATATGGTCTAACGCCAACAACCTTTGAATCTGCTGCAGATGCGGTTGATGATAAGACAGTTGCAGTTAAAACGGCTAAACCGATAAGACTTTTTTTAATCATTATATTTTCTCTCAAAATCAGTATTCTTATTTCTGAATAAGAATTGTTTTTATTTATGAAAAGCAATTTGATTCTGCGTAACAAAAATGCTCAGCGTTTTATTTTGGTCTCTGAGCGAAAAGTTATTGCCAACATACAGAACTTTAAAAGTAATAGTAAGTTATAATAAGTGCGATTGAATGTCAAGAAATATTAAGCATTATGTTATAAAAAAGTTATAAAAATAGCAATTTTGTTGTATTGACGTATTGAATGAATGCTGATGAAATTATGGAGGAAAAGAGATGAAAATTAAGTCAAACCTAGTGTGTTTAATGTATTTAAATCTGATGAAATTTCTGTCACATCAGGTGAACCATATTTGGGGGCGTAAAAGTTCGGCTTCGTATATTCTTCAATAAGTACCTGTTTTGGCTGCAGGGACAGAATAACAGAAGGCTGAATCAACTGATTCTGCCTTCTGATTTTGTTTATATGTTTATACGCGGATTTAATCCGTCATGACATAACTTCCTTTATTCAAGGGAAGAGGTAATCAGTCTGGATTTTTTTTACCTGTCATCAACGCTCTTGATATCGTTGATATCATTTTCGTCTGAATAACGTTCATGATATTCAGGAATCTTATCATCGTACTTAGGATCCAGAGATACGGAAACCTCCATCATTGAGGTATCATTCTTCTGAGATACGTTTACGTGAACCTGTTCATCATTGATTTGTACGTACTTCTTTATAGCATTGATGATATCAAGCTTCAGCTGAGGCAGAAAATCAGGACCGTCACGGTTTTCACGATCGTGAATGAGTACCAGCTGTAATCTGCTTTTGGCACTGCTGCTGGCGGTTTCTTTTTTTCTGTAAATAAGATCAGTTAACCATGACATAGTTATTTCTTCCCTAATAAACGTTTGAAAATGCCAACCTTCTGGGTGAATCTGAAGTCAACGTGCTGACCGAGAATACGCTTAACGGTATCCATGTAGGCCATGCCTGCGTCAGAACCCTTGATGTAAACGGTAGGCTTACCGAGGTTGGATGCTTCGAGTACGGACTTGGATTCAGGAATTACACCGATAAGTTCGATGCTTAGCAATTCAATTACTTCGTCCATGCTGAGCATGTGTCCGCCGTCAACTCTGTTAGGGTCGTAACGGGTGAGCAGCAGGTAAGGCTTGATTGGTTCAAGACCATATTCGGCTCTGCGGCTCTTTGAGTCAAGAATACCGATGATTCTGTCAGAGTCTCTTACTGATGAAACTTCCGGATTGGTGGTCACAATGGCGATGTCTGCAAAGTAGAGAGCCATGAGAGCACCGGTTTCGATACCTGCAGGAGAGTCACAGATAATGTATTCAAAACCCATGTCGTCAAGTTCGCGCAGAATACGGTGAACGCCTTCCTTTGAAAGTGCATCCTTGTCTCTGGTCTGGGAAGCTGGAAGAATATACAGGTTAGGGCAGTTCTTGTCCTTGATTAAAGCCTGTCTTAAGGTGGCTTCCTTCTTGATTACGTTTACCAGATCGTAAACTACACGACGTTCACAACCCATTACGAGGTCAAGATTTCTTAAACCTACGTCGAAGTCGATAACAGCGGTCTTCTTTCCTAGGAGAGCGAGACCTGAACTGATTGATGCGCTGGAAGTGGTTTTACCTACACCGCCTTTACCGGAGGTAACAACGATGATCTTTGCCTTGAAATCAGCCTTGTAATCAATTTCTTCCACTTCGGCTGCTTCAGTTGCTTCGCCGGCTTCATTTTCAACTTCCTGACTGATTTCTTCTGCTTCAGCTTCTGTTTCAGCCACTGTTGAGTTTTCCAACTCTACGTCTTTATTTAAATCACTTGCCATTTAGTGCAGTATCCTTGTTAATTAACTTGCGGATTCGGTTTCCTGAATCCTTTTATGAATTTGTGTTATGTTACAAACGTAAAACCTTATCGGACTCTTTCCGAATCTTTTGTAAAGCAGTCTGAACATACAGACATCTTCTCAAAAGTCAAGTTCAAAAGCCCGTTAAGGTTTCACCTCAATAGCATATGACTGTACGGTAATGCCCGCCTGTTATCAGGCGTCTGTACAGTCACCGTAAATATAACCTGTTTATCAGGTATATAGTAAGCAGTTTCCATTCATATTATGACGAACAACAGGTATGTTACATCATTTTAACGATGATTAGAAACTACTTTATCCATCTTTGCGGATTATCACTGAATTTTATATTCAAGAACCCCGTTTTTCAGTGAAACAAGTACTCCTTTGCCAATCACTTCCGGCGGCATGTTTTCAATGGTGGAGTAGATGCCTGCAACGGAAACCAGCTGAGGTTTGAAATCATTGCAGTAGATAATGCTTGTGGTGTTCCTGCGTCCGCCAGCCTGAATTCTGCCTCTGACGCTGCCGAATACGTAAATGCAGTCATCGGCCGCTATCTCGGCTCCGTCACCCACGTTTCCGATAATCACCAGGGATTTGTTCTTTGCGTACAGACTGTTGCCGCTGCGTACGTTACCCACATGAATCATGGTGGTTTCCGGATTGGCCGCAATCTGAGGAACAGATTGAGGCTGGTGTTCAGCCTGAGTGTTCTGAGCTTTTTCCTGTACAGGTTCCTTTACAGGAGTTGTTTCAGCGGTCTGTCTGATTTCCTGAGGCTGCTGGGCATGCTTTACCGGAGTTACCACAACTGTGGAAGGAGCAGGTCCCATGGACATTTTGTGTTCCACTGTTTTGATGTCAGGTGCGGAAGCGGTGGAAATTCTGTCGGTTAAGCTGCCTTTAATACCGGCGGAGAATACGGATCCGGAAGGTGCTTCCTCGTCGGTTCCGAAAGGATTCTCGATTATGATGTCGTTAGGTCTGTGGAGATTCGGTTCGTCATCTGAAACCACGGCCGTATTAATCTTTATGCCCTGTTCGGCAGGAGCTGCGGTTCTGGCTGAACCGACTATGATGCCGTTGCTGTTCGTAATATTGTTAACGGTATGAGCTGCCGGAGCCGCGTGAACAGGTGCTGCAGAGGTAGAACCTGATGATGCCGCCTGACTGTTTCCTGAAATTCCGCCCGGTACGAAAACAGGGAGCTTCCATGTCTTTATGAAAAGGGCGATTTTAGGATTAAGGGTAGCACAGAGGCCGATAATGTTGAATCCGAGTTCAGCGGCGTATGCCTTGATTTTATGGAAGTCAAAGCCGTGAAGATCTCCGGCGTTTTCCAGAGCCAGAACGATGGGAGTTGATTTGAGAGATTCATTATCCTGACACTGATTGAAATATTCGCATACGAATGCCGTGTCACATCTGTCGAGATGCAGGGTGTTTATCAGATATCCTTCTGTTTTTAATGCAGGGCTGGTCATTGTCTTACCGATTATTGTTATAACTTATTGTCTACACAAACATGTTAAAAAATTTTAGCACATTTTGTAATTATTAGGATTTTTTTTGCCTGCACAGTTCACACAATAACCAAAAACATAAGGAGTTCCGGGGATGTCCTGAGCATTGCAAACAGAGATAAGCTTTGTGCAGGTTAAAAATATGAATAATCATTGTACGTTTTTTCCGCATTTGTGGTATATATAGGAGGCCACGTGATGATAATCTCATCGTGACCGTTTTGGTTTTCCGGTGGACTGCGGCTGACACGGCAGTCCGTCAGAAACAGGTATGTTTTAAATTCATTGTCTGTCTGCAGACGAGGTTTGATATGAAAAATATGTTACTTAAGGTCGTTCCCTGTGCGGTTCTTCTTGCTGCTGGTGCTTCTGCTTATGCTGCCGATGGTTATCAGGATGACACTTCCGCGAGGGGATTCAGAATAAGACCTTATATCGGCGGTACCGCAGGAGTTGCCTTTACAAATCTGGATTATACTCATGATGATCACCATCATCATGATAATCATGAGCATAATGTTGATGACGGTGCTTCTTTTATTGTCAATCCTCATGTCGGTCTTGATTTTGAACATTCATCCGGTATGGGATTCAAGGTCGAGGCTGAAGGATTCTTCCTTAATAATGATGACTATTCCATGGATGTATGGGGTGATGACCATACTGTCTACAGGGATACAATGACGGTGAAGTCTTCAGGCATGTTTGTCAACGTAATAGGTAACTATCACATCAACAGTGTTGTAGTACCATATGTGGGAACAGGTCTGGGTTTTGCCAGAAACAGATCTTCAATCAGTGGTTTCACCGAACACAACACCGAACTGGCCATAAACGTCAAGGCAGGTACCGAACTGATGCTTAATGATCACTTCGGCTTTGATGTGGGCTTGAGATATGCTGATTACGGTGAAGTTTCCAAAGACTATTTCTATGAAAAACTGCAGCTTGATTCCTTTGATCTGTATGCCGGGTTCAATCTGAAGTTCTAGGAGAATTCATCGGTTTACAGCATGTGAATGAAATAAAAACCCATTGCTGCCAATGGGTTTTAACGAGGTTAATAAAAAATAATCAGAGATTATTTCTTCGTGATGATTAGTTTAATTTCGGAAAAACTTCATCAAGAAGGTAGTGTCTGACTTCTTCCTGAAGCTTTGGATGGCGCAGGGCGTATTCAATGAATGCTTTCACATATCCGAATTTTGAACCGCAGTCCAGTCTTCTTCCCTTAAGCACAAAAGCTTCAATCTCTTCCTGTCTGAGCAGGAGTTTTAAGGCGTCAGTCAGCTGAATTTCATCGCCGGCACCGATAGGTGTTTCGTCAAGCAGATTCCAGATTGCAGGAGAAAGAACATATCTGCCCACAATGGCAAGATTTGAAGGAGCTTCCTCAACCTTAGGCTTTTCGCTGAATCCTTTGATGGTGATGTCTGTTTCCGGTTCAATGACTCTGTTCTTGAATTCTTCAGGAACGTCGATAACACCATAGGATGATGTATCTTCCACAGGAACCTGTTCAACCATGATCTGGCTTTTCCCGGTTTCTTCATAGCGGGAGATCATTTTTTTGAGATTGTCCTTTGAGTAGTCTGAACTGTACTCATCAATCAGATCGTCCGGAAGAATTACCGCAAAAGGTTCACCGTTAACCAGTGATTTTGCGCAGGAAATAGCATGTCCGAGCCCTTTGGCTATACCCTGTCTTACGTGCATAATGGTTACGTCGTGAGGACAGATTGACTGTATTTCGTCAAGAAGCTGGCGTTTAACACGCTTTTCAAGGGTTGCTTCAAGCTCGAAGCTTCTGTCAAAATGATTTTCTATGGCATTTTTGGATGAGTGGGTAACCAGAATTATATCCTTGATACCTGCAGCCACGGCTTCGTTAACCACGTACTGAATAAGAGGTTTGTCGACTATAGGCAGCATTTCCTTCGGTATTGCTTTGGTGGCAGGAAGCATTCTGGTGCCTAAACCTGCCACCGGTATAACGGCTTTAGTGATCTTCATTTTTTGTGTTGTCTCCGCAACTTGCTATTATATGATTATAATTTAATCCTTAATGTTGAATAATGTTAGATTGATTTCCTGAATTTTCTGTAGGCGTACATTATTGATGAAATGTTCTGTAAATGCCATTAAATGATAACCCGTTTTTAACATTTTTTTAATACTTGTCACGTTATCACAAAAAAAATAATTATTTGTCCTTTACAGTCTCATCTTTTATGATGATTTAGTATTATAGGCATGGGGATTAATCTGTAGTTTGAATAAGATAGGGTTATTTGGAAAAACACATGAGTTACAACAGCAAGTTTGAGGAAGTTTTTAAAAAGGTTTCGATAGACAGCTATGCTGATTTCAGCAAGGAGATGAAGCTTCAGTGGAACAGACTGAAGAATCAGCACTACGATATGGAAAAAAGCTGTCAGTTTTATGACTGTAAGGATCTGGTTCGTGAAAATCTGAAAAACAGATTTTCGGTGTATCTGGGGAATGTGCTTTTTGATCTTCTTTTGAAGGAACCTGAACAGAGTGAAGACAAGAAGAATCTTTTTGTTATTTTTACTGCGTCAAGAGAACCATCTGAAGCTATCCCCGTTTTCAAAAGAAATTCATACATGCCTTTCTGTCCGGGATATGTTCTCAATGTGTCGGATCCGATGCTGTCAATGTATAAACAGTTGCGAAGGGGATGGTTTTACGGTACTCGGAAGGAAGCTTATATTGAATATCTTGCCGTTATTGTAAACAGAATAAGAGAACTTCTCGGCATTGAAAACCGCAATGTGTACTTTTTCGGCTCCTCTGCCGGCGGATATGCTTCACTGCAGATATCCAATTATCTTGACGGAACCAACCATATAGCGGTAAATCCGCAGATTGACCTGAAGCAGACTTCCGCAAATTCGATGCTAAGCAAGCTTTTAGGTACGACAGTGGATGAAAAGGATCCTTTCAGAAGGAATGAAACCTCAGACATAATCAAAGAAAACATCTCGACAAACAGATATCTCATCATTCAGAATCTTACTGACGAAAATCACTGCAGCAAGCATCTTTTTCCTATGCTGAAGAATTTAAACGTCAGTGAGCTGAATTACGGTCTTAATCAGGTTCATGACAATATGCTTGTCTGGATTTATGATGTCATAGGCGGTCATGTGGCCCAGGGAGATCGTCTGATTTTTTCTCAGGCCGTCTATATGGCAATGCGTTTAAGTTCACCTGATTTCAGGATGGAAGCCCAGGATAATTTCCTTTTCCAGAATTTTTCATGTGTTTGGAGAATGAGAGACTGGTATAAGAATGTAATTGATACCAAGTAACAGTTACTTCCGACACAACAGATGTGTTCACATGAACTGCATTTCCGCATCGGGGAGATAAACATTATTTTCAGCTCAGAAATTTGAAAATTTTTTCTGAATGGAGTCTGAGTTGTATTTGAGTTGAGATTTATGAGTTTTATAAAAAAAATCGTTAATAAACTTAATGAACATTATAAGGTATGCGATGAACTTCGGATGATTTCAGAATCAGGCTATTTTGATGCTGACTGGTACCGCAGGGAGTATGGCCTGAACAGTCTTTCAGAAGAAAAACTGTTAGAGCATTTCTACAGAAGCGGCTGGAAAAAAGGTTTTTCATCAGGATGGCTGTTTGACGGTTCGGCATATCTTGAAGAGCATGAGTATTTAAAGACTTATGATCGAAATTCTCTTATAGATTATCTCTGTTCGAACAAGGAAATAAGGAATTTTTTTCTTCCTGAAAGACAGCAGGTCTCTTTTGATTATTCCGTAAAAAACCAGAGATGTATATATACCTGTTTTTTGAGAAATGACAGGGGCGTCTATACTGTTCAGATTCCTCTGATTAAGGATAAAGCTCCTAAATGGGACTACATCTGCATAACCGATAATGAGGAACTGCTGTCTATCGGCAGATACAACGGATGGCGTTTTGTAAGGTATGCCGGTGGAAAACTTTCTTATGAAATGAAAATCAGAATGGTCAGATATGACGTCTCATACCTGTCAGGTTACAGGTATGCCTGCTGGCTGTCTCCTTATGTCGAGGTGACCAATTTTTCATTTCATAAAATGGTGTTTAATCCGCTGTACCGGGGTAGTGATTTCTGGGTAATGCATGAAGATGAAAGAATCAGTCTGCAGGATAAATATGATCTGTCAGGACTGAAAGATAAACCTTCGGTAACCGAAAATCTGAAAGAAGTTCGGTTTGACGTGATGTTCTTTGACCTTACTCATTCCAAAACCAGAAAATTCATGGATTTCAGCCGCAAGTCCTGTCTTGAGGAAATTCCTGAACAGGTGGCTTTTCATCTTTTTGCTCAGAAATACGCACCGGAAGTTAAATATCTGAGATCCGCAGTGCTGATGGACAGAGTATGTCGCAGACTTGAGGTGGATGAAGAAAAAAGACCTATGGTTCAGAGACTTGATCGTCATTTTTTCCTGGATCGAGTGTTTGCCGAAAAGGTTATTAGGGGGCGACTCAATAAAAACAATCTGAATCTTTCTGAAAAGACTGTTCCGAAACTTATTGTATCTCTGACCACGTTCGGACCGAGAATCGGCGATCTTGTCTACGTAGTTTTTTCTCTTCTGCTGAATTCTGTTCTGCCTGAAAAAATTGTTATTTCCGTATCAGAAGAGGATTTTCCCGGTAGGGAAAAAGATTTTCCTGACCTCCTTAACGAGATTATAAGACTTTCAGGATTGGTGGAAATTATCTGGACTGCGAATACCAGATCGTACAAGAAACTTGTTCCTGTTCTGCAGAAGTATCCTGGTTATACGATAATAACCGTCGATGATGATATTTTTTATCCTGCAGGACTTATAGGAGATCTCTACGAAGAACATCTGATGTACCCGGATGTCGTGATTGCGGCCAGAGCACACCTGATTGATTCAGAGGAACATTGTCTTAAACCTTACCGGGAATGGAAACGGGATACCAGACTGTCATTCCCGTCTTTCAGAGTTCTGCCTACCGGATGCGGTGGAGTTCTGTATCCTCCGAATTGTTTCAGTGAAGATGTATCCGACGTTTCTCTTTTTACCAGACTGGCTCCAACCACTGATGATCTGTGGTTCTGGGCCATGAGTACCATGAAGGGGGTTAAGAAGAAGGTTCTCCGCAGGCGTATTGATCTGGTTCACGTAGACCTGGCAACGGAAATCGGAGCCAATGATAAACCTACGCTGATGAAGATAAACTATGTGGAAGGTGATAACAATAATGCTCAGCTCAGCGGCATTTTTGCTCATTACCCTGAACTCTGGAACATCATGGAGAATGGTGAGAAGGATGTGCCGTATGTTTCCGTTATCGTGCCGGTATATAATGCGGAGAACATGGTGCGACACTGTCTGGACAGTCTGATGGCTCAGACTCTGCGCAATATAGAGATAATCGTCATCAATGACGGTTCTACCGATGGTACCGGCGCTGTGTTAAAGGATTATGAAAAGGCTGATTCCAGAATCGTGATAGTTGAACAGCAGAATCAGGGATGTAATGTCGCAAGAAACAGAGGCATCGGAATGTCAAAGGGTAATTACGTCGGCTTTGTCGATTCTGATGATACCGTCTCAGCTGATTATTTTGAAGAACTGTATAAAACCGCTGTTGCCGGTGAGGCTGATATTGCCGCTACTCCTAATGCCCGCTGGTTCAGCGAGAACGGTTCTACTCTGAAGAATTTCGGTATACCGTTCACAGACGGTACCTTTAAGGACAGAAAGATAATTGCCGTAAGAAGCGGTACGGTATGGAACAAGATATACAGCAGGGATCTTATAACAAGAAACGGTATCAGATTCTGTGAAATTCCAAAGGTGATAGGAGGTGATAATAAATTCACCTTCGGTGCCATGATGTACTGCAACAGAATAGAGATTAACTGTAAGCCGGAATATCTGTATTATAAAAACGATAAATCCATAACCAACAAGGTAAAATCGAAGGATGATGTCAGAATTTTCAGCCTGTACAGGGAAATATATACAGATATTGAAAATTCATCTCTGTCAGACGTGGAAAAACAGTCATGGAAGGATACCGTAATGAAACGGCTGGAAAGGGATCTGGGTTTTTATCTTCGTGGAATGACCGATGATGACAGGGAATATTTTCTTGCAAAAGCCAGAGAGTTTTTCCCGGATTTTGTCATGAGTGAGCAGCCTTGATTTTGTTTTTGGTAAACCGGAAAATTCAGAACTGTTAGAAATGTAAGTTTATTTATCAGATCGGTTTAAGATTCTGGATAAGATTGGATAGAGGAAGGGAAGGAGTTTAGAATGATTTCTGTAATAATGCCTGTATACAAAGCTCAGCAGGGGATAACAAGAACGATTGAGTCACTGCTGAATCAGAGCTGTCAGGATTTTGAAATCATTTGCGTAGATGACTGTTCACCAGACGGTTCTCTCAAAATTCTGAAGGAACTCAGCGAAAGAGACAGTCGAATCAGAGTAATTCATAACACCATTAACAGAGGTGCAGGATATTGTCGCAATCTGGGGTTTTCTCATGCAAAGGGGGAATACTGTTTCTTCCTGGATTGTGATGACTTCTTTATGCCTGATTTTCTTGGTGACATGTACAGAAAAATAACTGAAACAGGAGCTGATATCTGTTTCTGTAATTATTCTTTCGTTACTTCGGACGGAACACTCATAAGTACCACCTCTTTCGGAGACGGAGCTGAGAATCCTTTTGTTCCCGGTGAGAATTACGACAGACTGTATCAGCTTTCTCATGCGGTACCGTGGAACAAAATATTCAGGACGGATTTTATAAGGCAGCATCACCTCATGTATGCCGAACTGTCTTCCTCAAATGATCTGTCATTTACTCTTCTGGCCTTTTCACTGGCTGAAAAAATAGCATATCTTGAAGGCAGTTATATTCAGTATACAAAGGGGGACAGGAAGTCAACCACCATGTCCCTTAAGGACTGTCATGTGGATAATGTTCTGAAGGCTTATGATATTCTTTTATCCAATATCATGAGACTTCCGAACAGACGTGATTATTTTGCAACCTTCAATACGGCACTGAACAGGTCTCTTAACTACAGACTGAAGCTCATGTCAAATTATAAGGTAAGTTATCAGCCTAATATGTCTGCAAATGAAGAATTCCTCGAGTTCAGAAAAAATTCCGGTATGGTAGGTGATCTTGTTTCTGCCTATGTGGAAGGTCAGCCTCTGATAACCGTGGTACTGACGGTTTCAACTGGAGCTGATTTTCTGCATGAAACGCTGGATTCTCTCATTACTCAGAGTTTTGAAAAAATCAGAATTATAGTCGTAAACAGTCAGTCTTCCTGTACTGGAGATCTTGACGGATACGGACAGCAGGATTCCCGAATTTCCATTGTTAATTCCGTCGGTATGGATCTTAACCGCAGTGTTGACAGAATAATCAGACAGATTGAATCTCCGTTTGTCATGTTCTGCAGATCCGGGGAAATACTGGATAAAGAAGCCTGCAGTAAGTATTTCTATGCTCTTGTAAAATCTGAAAAGGATATCTGCTACAGTGATTTTTCTCTGCTTGCCGGAGATTATGCTGATTATCAGGGAAATCAGCAGAAACTTGCTGAGAACAGCAGGTATGTAAGTGGCAGGGTAAATCTTCAGAAGCTTTTTTCCAAAGCATCCAACAAGATGTACAGAACTGAAATCATCAGAAAAAATAAACTTGTTTACGAATCTGAATCAAGATTTCTGTCAGCCTACTGCAGATGTATTGAGACCTTCAGTGAAATATTGGAAGCTCTTGTTACTGAAACCTTCTTCCGCAGAATAGAAGTTGTGGGACAGCCTCAGGTTTCAGTCATTATTCCCGTATACAACGTCAGAAAATTTATCGGTGATACTTTAAAGAGTGTCTGTAACCAGACTTTGAAGAATATTGAAATAATCTGCGTGGATGACTGCTCAACAGACGGTTCTGAAGGCATAATAAAGCTTTACCGGAAAATAGATTCCAGAATCAGGCTGATTAGTATGGAAAAGAATTCATCGGCTCAGATTTGCCGTCAGAATGGAGTTGCATCTTCTTCAGGTCAGTATGTCATGTTCCTGGACGGCGATGATGAGCTTTCCTCAAATGCATGTGAAACGGCATTTGAGGCAATCAGTAAAGCAAAAACCGATCTGCTGATGTTCGGCACTGACGTGGTCAATTACCGGAATCAGTGCGCATACAGACGTATTCGCCGTTTCGAGAGCTTTGTTGAGCCGTATACGCAGAAAATCGCATCAGACAATCTTCTGTCTGCAGCCTTTGTGGAACAGCTTTTTTCGTTTAATCTGTGGAATAAGATTTATTCCGGGGATTTGTGCCGTCAGGTTTTTGCTCAAATGCCTGAACACAGATTCTACAAGGCGAATGACATATATGCCATGGCATATATACTGGGCAGTTTTAAAAGCTACTGCGGAATTACCGATAAACTCTATCGCTATAAACTGGGATCAGGGGTAACCGGAACGGATCTGATGACTCAGGAAATGTTTGAGACAATGCTTACGGAACATGACGTGTTCATGGCGATAGATGAATACCTGCATACATTAAACGGTGATTACAGCGAGGTATCTGAAAATATCAGAAAGCGTCTGATGTCTGAAAGCGTGGTGAAATTCGTGAACTGTACCCAGAACATAAATAACGATGTTAATATGGCCTCCCTGGTAAATCTTTGGGGATATGATGATGTTGTAAAATGTCTCGCTGAAAAATTCTGGAACGAACCGAAAAAGGTTTCCGGCAGAATCTGCGGATATTTTAAATCCAAGCGTCCGCATAAGGATATCAGAACCATAGCTTTTTACTACAGAAGCATAAGCAACGGCGGAGCTCAGAGGGTTACACAGCTCCTCTGCAACAGATTTGCGGCAGTAAAAAATGCCGATGGTTCATATAAATACAGAGTCGTGCTTATTACTGATGACGTCAGGGACGGGGATGAGTACCCGCTGTCGGATATGGTAAGGCGTGAATTTCTGCCTAACAAGGATCTGTCTCATGAAGGTGCTTTTTCCGAAAGATACGGTCGCTGGCGTCAGATTATAGAGAGTAACGGTATCGATGCCGTTGTTTCAGGTCACTGGATGGACGAATGTTCATTCTGGGATATGCTTGCGGTGAAAGCAACGGGCGAAACCTATTATATTTCCCACTCTCATAACTTCTTTGCCGTTCCGTTTGTTCATAAACTTGCCTATAAAACTTCAGGCTCTGTTCTCGCGACATATGTGAACTGCGATGGTGTGGTAAATCTTTCCGAGTGTGACAGAAGGTATACCTCGCTGTACTGCAGAAATACAGCGGTAATACCGAACCCGCTTACCTTTAATCCTGATAATGTTCCTATGAATTTTCTGGATAACAGTACTATCTGCTGGGTAGGAAGAATATCGCACGAAAAAAATCCTGTCGATCTTATTAAGGCCATGGCTTTTGTTCATCAGTCTCTGCCGGAGGCAAGGCTTCTGATTGTCGGGGACGGTGATGAGTCAATAATGAAAAAAATGGTTCAGACAGCTGATGAGCTTGAAATCTCTGAATGTGTTGAGTTTGCCGGTTTTACTGAAAAAGTGGAAAAGTATTATTCTCAGGCTTCAGTGTTCGTCAATACATCAAAATATGAAGGTTTCTCCATGACTTTTGCCGAAGCCATGAGTCACGGACTTCCTGTCGTAACCTACGATATGCCGTGGCTTACATTCATTGAGGACGGCAGGGGAATTGTCACGGTTAATCAGAATGATTACATAGAGCTGGGTAACCGGCTGGTTAAAATTCTGTCAGACAGAAAATACATGAAGAAACTTGGCAGTGAGGCTCGTGCAAATGTCGTTTCCATGGCCTCTGCTTCAGTAGAATCAATGTGGGAGGATTTTCTGCATAACATTGTTTCAGAGCGGGAAGGAGGGCTTAATCAGCAGCAGAATGAATACAGATTCATGCTGGATTATCTCAATGATTATGCTGAAGAAAGATACTCAATGACGGAAGATTATTATAAGAGAGCTGTTGATAAGCTGTCACAGTCCAATTCAGTGCTTAAGACCAGAAACAATGGGATTTATGAGGCTTTAATGAGCAGGGTTCTGAAGGAACTTCGTTCTGAAACGTCTCACCTTGAGTCATCTTCTCCGTTGGAAGACGGTAGTAATACCGGAAGGACGGATGATACGGACAAAACGGAAAAAGAGCATGTAAGTCTGCATAAGCGTCTTTCCGATAAGGTTCTGAGTAAGGGAAAAACACTTGCCGGCTTCTTCGGCAAAAACAGATAATCCGTTGTTAATCTGAAAGCTTTTGTCTTCTGCGGTCATGGTGTGATTCTGCATCATGGCCGTTTTTGTACAATATTTAAGGTAAACCTGAAGACCGCCGGTTTTACGGGTAATGTTTGAATTTTCAGTAAAATAAAAACAGTAAAAAACATGAAAATGTTACCACTGAAAAATCAGGTTGAATACTAAATAATCATTAGCTAAAATCAGTTAAATTTTTTTAACAATCAATGTGAACGACCTCACAATATAATCTGTAAAAATCCTTTGTCTCTAATAAAGAGCCTTGATTACCTTGTAGAATAAATACGGGTTTTTATCGCTTTTTTGGTGTAGATTGGCTTTTTGTAAAAGTTTGTGGCGCCTGGTCGACGTGTTGATTCGATGTTAAGGTGTTGTTGTTTTTTTTATAGGTGAATAAATAAATGAAAATAGCAGTTGTTGGTGCAGGATATGTAGGCCTGTCAGTTTCAGTAATGTTGTCAACCAAGTATCAGGTTGGCCTGCTTGAAATTACAGAAGACAGAGTAAACAAGTTGAAGGCAAAGGTATCTCCAATCAAGGATGAATACATCAGTGATTATCTTGCAAACAAGAATCTTAATCTGACCATTTCAACAGATCCAAACGAAATTTTAACCGGCAGTGATATTGTATTCATTGCTACCCCGACCAATTATGACCCTGATTTGAACTACTTCAATGTAGATTCAGTTCTCAGTGTTATCGAACAGGTTAAGGTATATGCTCCTGAAGCTGATATTGTTGTTAAGAGTACACTTCCTGTAGGTTTTACCGAAAAGACCAAGAAGGATCTTTCAGTTTCCAAGCTTCACTTCTCACCTGAATTTTTAAGAGAAGGTCGTGCTCTTTACGATAATCTTTATCCTTCAAGAATCATTATCGGTACCAACGATAAGGCTTTCGGTGAAAAGTATATTGAAATCCTTAAGAGCGTGGCTCTTACTCCGGCTGAAAAGATCCCTTCACTCATTCTTCCTCCAACCGAAGCAGAAAGTGTTAAGCTGTTCTCCAATACCTACCTCGCTATGAGAGTGGCATTCTTCAATGAACTTGATACCTACGCTTCTCTGAAGGGGCTGAACACCAAGAATATTATTCAGGGTGTTTCAATGGATCCTCGTATCGGTGATTTCTATAACAATCCTTCATTCGGTTACGGCGGTTACTGTCTGCCTAAGGACACCAAGCAGCTTCTGGCAAACTACAAGGATGTTCCAAATACCATTATCAAGGCCATCGTAGATTCAAATACCGTAAGAAAGGATTTCATTGCTTCTGATATTCTTTCAAGAAAGCCTTCTACAGTTGGTATTTACAGACTGGTTATGAAGTCAGGTTCTGACAATTTCAGATCATCTTCAATTCAGGGTATCATGAAGAGAATCAAGGCTAAGGGCATTAACGTTGTTGTTTATGAACCGATGCTTAATGATGAAACCTTCTTCAATTCAAAGGTTGAGAAGGATCTTCAGACATTCAAATCTCAGTCAGACGTTATTATCTGTAACCGTATGAGTGAAGAACTTGCCGACGTGGCAGAAAAGATTTACACCAGAGATATCTTCAATAAGGAATAAGGTGTAATTATTTATATTGCAGGTTAACCTCCTGAAAAAATTTTATAACTGTGTAGGAGGTTAACTTTTTAACAAATATTGCAATGGATTTCTGATCATAAATGCAGATTCCCTTTATTATGATAAAACGGAAAAAGAGATTCAGATATTAAAGTATCGATGCTCGTTGTGTTTGTGATGATTTTGAATATATTTGCACAAAAACATAACTGAATGCTTAAGTTACTGTTTTTTGTATAGGTGATGTTTTTGTGAAAATATGATTACTTAAGACAGGGATTGTACAGTAGTTATATGAAGATTATAGTGATTGCGGGAACCAGACCGGAAGCTGTAAAACTGGCTCCTGTAGTTATGGAGTTAAGGAGACATCCGGAGATTACCACTCTTTTATGTAATTCCGGTCAGCATCAGCAGATGATCGATGATACGTTTGCTGACTTCAAGATCGTTCCGGATATTTCTCTCAACGTGATGAGTCACGGACAGTCACTTGCTGTTCTTACCTCAAAGCTTTATGTGGCTATTGATGAGGTTTTTGAAAAGGAAAAACCTGACTGGGTGATTGTACAGGGTGATACCACAACCGTTATGGTTGGAGCCATGTGTGCGTTCTACAGACATATAAAGGTGGCTCATATTGAGGCCGGTCTCAGAAGCTATGATAAATTTGCTCCGTTCCCGGAAGAGGTGAACCGTCAGATAGTGACCCGTGTTGCCGATCTCCATTTTGCACCTACAAGACTGTCTTATGCCAACCTGATTAAGGAAGGTATACCTCCGGAACAGGTTTTTGTTACCGGAAATACCGTAATTGATGCTCTTCTCTGGGTAAGAGATTTTGTGAAGGGCAAGAATGATTTTCTGCATATTGACGTGCAGAAAGCTCTGGAACAGGGAAAGAAGATTATTCTTATAACCGGTCACAGACGTGAGAATCTTGGTGACGGGCTGGTAGATATCTGCAACGCCATAAAGGAACTTTCATATAAGTATATGGACTGCCTTTTTGTGTATCCTGTGCACCTGAATCCTCTGGTTCAGAGAACGGTAAGGTCTATTCTCAGCAATCATGCAAGAGTTCTGCTTCTGCCTCCTCTTTCCTATCTGCATTTCCAGGCTCTCCTTAATGCATCATATCTGGTACTTACTGATTCAGGAGGTATTCAGGAAGAAGCTCCGGCTCTGTCAAAGCCTGTTCTGGTTATGCGTGATGTTACGGAAAGACCTGAAGGCGTTAAGACTGGATGTGCGAAACTTGTAGGCTCGGATTCGTCAGCCATCGTAAAGGGGGTATCCGAGCTTTTAGATAATCATGATGCTTACATTAAAATGAAGAATGCAAAGAATCCGTACGGACACGGACATTCTTCAGAAAGAATTGTAAGAGCCATTATGGATGCTTCAGGTTTGGATATTGGGGATGCTGAAGCGGTCTGATGACATGATTTTTTATGTCATCAGGAATATACTGAGGTTTGAGGCTGCTGAATATGAGAATCGGCTGCATGCCGTAAGAAAAAAATATAAATCAGAATGGATACTGATATAAGATAAGTATAGGATAAAAGATGAAACTTTGTATATGTGGTTTAGGATATATCGGATTACCAACTGCAGCCATGTTTGCATCACATGGCGTTGAAGTCCATGGAGTCGACGTCAATAAACATGCGGTTGATATTATAAATCAGGGGAAAATCCACATTGTGGAACCGGGACTCGGTGAAGTGGTAAAGCAGGCTGTTGAAAAAGGCATGCTTAAGGCTTCGTGCAGTGCCTGTGAAGCAGACGGTTTTATTATCTGCGTACCAACTCCTTTTAAAGGCTCATCACATGAACCTGATATCAGTTATGTCGAGGCTGCGGCAAAAGAGATTGCTCCTTATCTTAAGAAGGGGAATACCGTGATTCTGGAGTCTACTTCTCCGGTAGGTACAACCGAGAGGGTCGCTGAAATATTCAGTGAACTGCGTCCGGATCTTGCTGTTGCCGATGAAAATAATGATGTATGCGACATCTATCTTGCATACTGTCCGGAAAGAGTACTTCCAGGCAGAATCATGTATGAACTTATTGATAATGACCGTATTATCGGCGGTATTAATCGTGTATCAGCTGACATGGCGGCTGATATCTATGCGGTATTTGTGAAAGGTGAGCTGTTAAAGACCAATTCAAGAACAGCGGAAATGTCAAAGCTTACCGAAAATTCATTCAGAGACGTGAATATCGCCTTTGCTAATGAATTATCCTTAATCTGTGATCGTCTGAATATCGACGTGTGGGAGCTTATTTCCCTTGCAAATCACCATCCGCGTGTAAATATCCTGAATCCGGGACCGGGTGTCGGCGGACACTGCATTGCCGTTGATCCATGGTTCATTGTGAGCAAGACTCCTGATCTTGCAAAAATAATCGGAACCGCCAGAAATGTTAATGACGGCAAGCCGGAATGGGTTAAACAGCAGGTAAGGAATGCCATTGCAAAATTAAACAGACACTGTACCATTGCCTGTCTGGGGCTGGCTTTCAAGCCGGATATTGATGACCTCAGAGAGAGTCCTTCTGTTTTCATTACCAGGGATCTGGCTCAGGAATATCCTGACTGCGTAGTTGCTGTGGAACCTAATATTACCGAACTGCCGGTTTCTTTAGCGGATAAGCCTCTGAAACTGGTTGATCTTGATGAGGCTCTTAAGGCCGATGTCATACTTCTCCTGGTTGATCATAAGGAATTTAAGGAAATTCATCCGGTATTCAGTGACAGTCAGATTCTCATTGATACCAGAGGTTTGTGGAAGAGATAATCGGACAAAACTCTAACGTGAACAAAACCTCGTAAATTTAACGGATTATTAGAAGAATACAAAAGAAAAAATATATAGGCGTGTTAGTGAGTAATAATAAAGATATAGCTGTTATAGGCATGGCCTTCAGGTTTCCTGGAGGGATAAAAAACGAAGAGCAGTTCTGGTCATTAATCAGTAGTGGCACCTGTGCCATTACCAGGATTCCGTCATCAAGATGGCCAACCGATTTATATCAGGATGACAATAAGCAGGTTCCGGGCAGAAGCGTGTCCTTCAATGCCGGGGTGCTTGATTCATTTAAATATTTTGAGCCGTCTTTTTTCGGGATTTCTCCTAAGGAAGCCGAATGGATGGATCCTCAGCAGCGTCTTCTGCTTAAGGTTACTCACGAATGCCTAGAAAATGCCAATATCCGCATTGAAGATTTCAGAGGTACGGACTGTGGCGTGTATACCGGTATATCATCTCTTGATTACGGTCTTCAGGCTGATGAGGATATGCCGTCAATATCACCTTATACCATGACCGGTAATACTTTGAGCATTGCCTCTAACCGTATTTCCTACGTATTTGACCTTCATGGTCCGTCCGTGTCAATGGACACTGCATGTTCATCCTCTCTGGTTACCCTGCATCACGCCTGTCAGGCCATCAGAAGCGGTGAAGTGCCGTGTGCCATTGTTGCCGGCGCCCATTTACTGCAGAATCCTTATTCATTCGTAGGTTTCAGTAAGGCTTCAATGCTTTCACCGACCGGAACCTGTCGTCCTTTTGATGAAAGGGCAAACGGTTATGTCCGTTCGGAAGGTGTGGCTGCTTTACTTCTGAAGCCTCTTGAAGATGCGGTAAGGGATCACAACAGAATTCATGCCGTTATCAAGGCTTCAGGCGTGAACACCGACGGTTCACGCAAGAGCGGTCTGACCATTCCGTCTGAAATCGCCCAGACCCAGCTGATGCATCAGGTTCTCGAACGAAGCGGTGTTTCAGTAAATGATGTTGACTTTATTGAAGCTCACGGAACCGGTACTCCTGTAGGCGACCCTATTGAAGTTCGTTCAATTTCATCAGTTTACGCAAAGGAAAGAAACGAACGTCTGCCTGTTTCTTCCGTAAAGGCCAATCTCGGTCACATGGAACCGATGTCCGGTCTTGCCGGGTTCGTGAAAACCGTGCTGGTACTGAAGCACGGCGTAGTTCCTCCTATTCCGTTTGATTTCAGACCGAGTCCGAAAATTGATTTTGCAGGGCTCAACATTCTCTGTTCTCAGCAGGGGGTAAAGCTTACCGACAAGAACGTCCGTACCGGTGCTCTCAATTCATTCGGTTTCGGCGGGGCCAATGCACACGTAATAATTCAGTCATATCCTGAGAATTCGGATTCAGCAGCTGATTCAGAATCTGTATCTGCGGTTCCTCCTCTTTTTGTTTCCGCAAAGACCAAAGAATCACTTCAGGATATGTGCGGTGCCTATGCATCCCTGATAAGAAGCAATAAGTATCGTTATTATGATGTCGCTTATACTGCGGTAAATGCCAGGGATGAATACGAACACAGACTGGCTGTGGCCGCGGAAAGCAGGGAAGCTCTTCTTGCTTCTCTTGACGGCTACGCATCAGGTTCATCTGACGATAATGTATTTTATGCCTGTACCAAGAAGCCTTATCATCGTGTGGCTTTCGTATTTAACGGTAACGGTTCTCAGTACGTCGGTATGGGACGCACTCTGTATGCGGAAAACAGACTTTTTGCCGATTGCTTTGATTCCTTATCAGACAAGATTAAACCTTATCTCAACATTTCACTTAAGGACGTTGTTTTAGGAAAGGCCGCAGAAGAATTATCAGTAAATGAAGCCGAACTTATTCAGGATACCAAGATTGCTCAGACTCTGATTTTTGCCATTCAGGTGTCTCTTGCTTCTGTTCTCGGACAGGGCGGTCTTAAGCCTGAAGCCGTGGTAGGTCACAGCATGGGTGAAATTGCCGCTGCCTATGTGGCGGGACTTCTTACCATAGACGAAGCGGTTAAGGTAATCTGCATCCGCAGTATGCTTCAGGACAGAACCCGCGGTCACGGCAAGATGGCTGCAGTTTCCGTATCAGAAGCCGATTTCAATGCGGTTAAGACCGAATTGGGCTTTACGGACGTTGATGTGGCTGCTGTTAACTCATCAGACAATATTACCGTTTCCGGCAGTGAGGCAACCATCAGAAAGCTCAGGGAGTATTTCTCATCAAAGAGCGTGTTCTTTAAGATTCTTGATGTTGACTATCCGTTCCACAGTTCGTTCATGAATATCATTGAGAATGATGTCGTAAGCATGCTTGCCGACGTTGGCAGTATCAGCGCTTCTTCAGAAGGTGTTGCCTACTACTCCGCGGTTCTCGGCCGTAAGCTTGAAAAAGGATATTCACTTAAGAACAATTACTGGTGGCACAACATCAGAGACAAGGTTCAGTTCTATCAGTCCGTAAAAGCCATGGTGGAAGACGGATTTGACTATGTGCTGGAAATCGGTTCTAATGCCATTCTTCAGCGTTATCTCCGTGACATCTGCAGGAAATCAGGTGTTGATGCCAGAATCGGATCTACGCTTCTCGTTAATAATGACAGTAGTCAGCGTATTACTCATGTTGTAATGGATTACCATCTGTCCGTTGCAGAACCTGATCGCAGCGTATTCTTCCCGGTGAAAGTGGACTACGTTGATCTGCCTCATTATCAGTGGCATGAAAAGTTTTATGAATGTAAGGAATCCTCTGAAAAGCAGCCAAAGCAGTTCCGCATATTCCCTCTTTTAGGCTGGAATATTCATTCCGCCGACAGAACCTGGCAGAATGTTTTGGAGCCTTCCAAGTTCAGCCTGCTTCGCGATCATGTCGTCGACGGAGAGTACGTATATGCAGCCGCCGACTTTATTGAAACGGTTCTTGAAGGAGCCTCATGCGTAAATAACGGTGAGTGCCTTAATATTGAACATCTGGATATTCTGAGTTCACTGGTTTTCGACAGGGAAAACTACAAGTCTCTTAGACTCAGAATTGTTCCTGAAACCATGTCTTTTGACATCTACAGCAGAGACTATCTGTCTTTTGACGAATGGAGCAGAAACGTTAAGGGACGTCTGCTGACGACAGACGATGCCGCCATCAGCTCCGCCGTTAATCTCTACAGTGAAAAAACAGCTTCCGCCGCTTCACAGACTCCTGTGGTCGTGAACAGAGATGAAATTTATGAAATAACTGAAAGTCTCGGCCTTGTTTACGGTGAACAGTTCGCCATTGTTGATCACGTTGAGATTCTCGATGACGTGCTCAGAATTTCTCTTAACCGTGAAGCTCTGGCAAAGCATGATGAAAAATACATTATCCATCCGGGAATTCTGGATGCAGGTTTCCATTCACTGTTTGCCTTAAAGCAGCTGAGTTCTGCAAATTCCGCTTATCTGCCGGTGAAATTCGGTCGTATTTCCATAATGAAAAATGCCGAAGTTGCCAGCATTGTGGCAAAGATTGAAAGAATAGCTTCAAGAAGCATTCTGGCTTCATTCTGTCTGTTTGATGAAAATGACAGATGTGTAGGTATCATGGACAACTGCCGATTCAACATGATGCCGAAATCCGATACCTCCGCTTCAGATGCGACAGTTGCTTCATGGCATTATGAGGCCTTATCCGCTCCGCATGCTCTTTCCTCCGGTCTGACATCAGCAGCCTCCGCTTCAGATCTGGTTAAGTCTCTTGCTGAATCTTCAGCGGACACCTCCGATCGCAGAAAGTGGTACGGTCAGGTTATGCCGATGATGGAACAGTCTGTTCTCGCATATGCGGTTTCCGCTGTAAGAGAACTTGCCGCTGAAGGTCAGGACATGCAGAAGATTGCGGAAAATCCGTTATATGCATATCTTGTTGAACTTCTGGCAAAGCACGGTCTTGTTAAGCTTGATAACGGGGTACCTTCAGAATTCATCAGTCAGGAGGAAATCGGTTCAGGCAACGATGTTATTCAGTATGCCTATCATATCTGTCCTGAAGCTTTACCTGATCTGCTTCCTGTTTATCGCGTGGGTAACAGATTAAAGAATCTTATGAAGGGGGAGATTTCCGAAAATGACGGTGATTTATCAGGTTCCGAAAGAAACGGATACTCACTCCTCTATACCGGCATGCGAAATGCCATGTCCGACTTTATTGAAAAGCTTGGAAACGGCAGAAATTCCTCTAAACTCAGAGTACTTGAGATCGGCAGTAACAGTCTCAAGGTCGGAGAGCTTTTAGCAGACAGTCTCGGCAGCGACAGCTATGTGGAAGTTCTTGCTCTCAATGATGAGGATATGGCTGAAATAAATCCTTCAGACAATGTCAAAAAGGCAAAATTCAATGCCGATACCCTGACTGTAGAAACAGATCGCAATGATCCGACAGTTCCTGCCGCATATGATCTTATCGTGGTTCAGGAAGCCTTGTTTAAGGCTTCAGCTCAGATTGCCGCCATTGAAAATCTCAGGGATATGCTGGCTCCTGGCGGTATTATTGCGGTTCTTGAAAGATACTCAGACTGGTCTGCCAATATGTGTCACGGATTCTGTGACGGCTGGTGGTCAAAGAGAAATGACGAAGGTTTTGCAAGTCCTCTTAAGAGTCCTGATTACTGGCAGACTCTTTTTGAAAAATACTTTAAGGATATTTCCGTATATCAGGAAAAGTCTGCAGACGGTTATCAGGGAGGTGCCTATCTTCTCTTCGTGAAGAAGGAAGAAGATGTTTCACTTAAGGATGCTGCTCTGGGGGTTACTCATTCCTATGCAGTGATTTCAGCAGGTGCCGACAGCGGTCTTGTGAAGACGATTGTTTCACGTTTAAGTGATGCCGGTGTTTCTGCCGAGGTCGCTTCATCTGATGATGTTCCTGCTGCAGGAAAATACGACAGCTATGTCTATGTTTCAGACTGCGGTCTGAACAGTCATGAAGGCCTTGCCGAAAGATTCGGATATTCAGCAGAATGTTCAGAAATCAGTCATTCTCTTGATGTTCTGACCACTGTGGCCAACAGACTCAACACCTATGCGGAAAAGAACGGTCTTAAAGGGGCTGTTTCTCTGACCGTTGTTACCATTAACGGTTCTTCCGTACGTAATGAGAATACTGCTCACGATGTTGTTCCGGAACAGTCCGCTCTTATCGGTCTTTCCCGTGTTATCAGAAGTGAGGCCGGAGCCGTGGCAGTAAGAAGCATTGATCTTTCATCTGTTTCAGACAGTGATGCATCAGCTCTTACCGACGGGCTTGTTAAGGATCTGCTCGCCGCTGACGGAACCGATGAAGTTATTCTTACTGAAAACGGTCGTTTCCGTACCGTGGTGAGAACCGGAGAGTTCGGTACTGCTTCTGAATCGGCAAAACGTGATTCAGTTACTTCCGGATACGATATTGCCGGCAATTATTATCTTGATTTCTCAAGCCCGGGCAGACTCAGAAATCTCTGCTGGAAGCCTAAGACTGTCTGCGAACCTGCCCCTAATGAAGTGGAAGTTGAGGTTAAGGTTACAGGTCTTAATTTCCGCGATATCATGCTTACCATGGGACTTGTTCCTGATGATGCGCTGGAAAACGGCTTCTCAGGTCCGGCTCTCGGTCTGGAATTTGCCGGTGTCGTGTCAAAGGTTGGTTCTGATGTTACTGAATACGTTCCGGGAGACAGAGTTTTAGGTTTCGGTTCCGCATGTTTTGCGGACAGACTTACCGTACCTGAATATGCAGTAGCAAAAGTACCTGATGAATGGTCGTTTGATGCCGCCGCCACTGCTCCGATTGTATTCTTTACCGCCTGGTATGCAATCCGTTATCTGTCCAGAATGGAAGAAGGTGAAAGCATCCTGATTCACGGTGCGGCAGGTGGTGTCGGTATAGCCGCCATTCAGATTGCAAGACATCTCGGTCTCAGGGTTTATGCAACTGCGGGAAGTCCTGAAAAGCGTGATTTCCTGAAGATGCTCGGTGTTGAGCATACCTACAATTCACGTAATCTTGATTTCCATGACGAAATTATGAGAGATACTGACGGTGAAGGCGTAAATGCCGTACTGAACTGTCTGTCAGGTGAAGCCATGCGCTGCAGTATGTCAATTCTCAGGCCGTTCGGCAGATTTATGGAACTCGGTAAGCGAGACTTCGTTGAGAATACTACAGTAGGTTTACGTGCCCTTAAGGAAAACATCAGCTACTTCGCCATTGACGTTGATCAGCTGTTCAAGGTTTATCCAAAGCGTGCCAAGGAACTGTTCCATGAGGTAATCAGTCTGTTTGCCGAAGGCGAATTTACTCCGCTGCCGTTTACCAGATTCAACGACCGCGACGTTGTTAAGGCTTTCAAGTTTATGCAGCAGGGCGGTCAGATCGGTAAGATTACCGTTGAACGAACCGTTCACGGCGTTGACGCGGCTGCAGAATCTGCCGGGGCTGTTTCTGAAAAATCACCGGCATGCGTATTCAGTGCTGATGACACATGGATGGTTACAGGCGGTACCGGCGGTTTCGGTTTCGCAACTGCCCGTTATCTGATAAGTCAGGGAATCAGAAAACTGGTTCTGGTTTCAAGAAGCGGTATTAAGGATGAAAACGTACAGTCTGAACTTAACGGACTTGTCTCATCATTAAATCTGAGCGTAACTGTTGAAAAGTGCGACGTTTCCGCTGCGGATGACGTACTGTCCTTAAAGGAAAGACTTGATAAGGCCGGAATAACCGTAAACGGTATTATTCATGCCGCTGCAGTGTTTGCCGATACCATGCTTCAGGGTATGAATGAAGAACTTTATGCAAAGGTTATTAATCCTAAGTTCCTGGGGGCGTACAACCTTCACAGGGTATTTACCTCAGCTGAACTCAGAAACTTCGTGGTCTATTCTTCAATTTCCGTAGCCATTGGTAATATCGGACAGGCAAACTACGTATCTGCAAACTCAGGTCTTGAAGGCCTCACCGCAATGCGTCTTAACGCCGGTCTCCCTTCATGCTGTATTGAATGGGGCCCAATCAGTGATACCGGTTATCTGAGCTCGAGAACCCAGATTAAGAAGTCCCTTGAATCCGTTCTCGGAGCTGAAGCATTATCAAGTGAAGATGCTCTTGCCCTGCTTCCTGCGGCAATCAGTCGCGGCGGTGTCAATATATTTGCCAACCTGAACTGGGCCGGGGTTGCCGATACTTCCGGCAGGGTTTCATCAAGAGTTTATGAACTGGTTCAGAGTGATAAGCTCAAGCTTAAGAATTTCGGCAATGACGATCTGCTTTCAGTTATTGAAGGTCGTGACAGAAATGATGCCATTTCCGTGATTTCCGACATGCTGGTTTCAGAAATAGCGGATACCATGGGCTTAAGTGCAGACCAGATCGCCAAGGATCTGAATCTGCAGAGTATAGGTCTGGATTCCCTCATGGCAATGGAACTTATTGTCAGCATCGAGAAAAAGACCAGAATCAAGCTTTCAGTAATGGCATTCCAGGATAATCCTACCGTATTAAAGCTTGCTGAAAAGATTTACATGAAGATTACCGGCAGTGAATCAGGTGAAAATGAAGAAATCAATTCCGTTCAGCAGGTTATTTTATCTCACGTGGATGCCGAGGAACGTGAAGCTCTGAAGAATATGACAGGGGGAGACCAGTAATGTTTAATCCGCCTAAATTTTCCGGAATACTGAATTCAATCATCAAGGAAAAGTCTGAGAAGTCAGGAGATGACTCTGAGGCGAGAGATCTGATAGCAGAGGACAGTCAGCCAAAGGTGAACAGAAAGTTCACCACCTTCAGTGAACATCCCCTGTTTCAGAAAATCAGTACCATGAGAACTCTGGCTAAAACTTTCCATGTTGAGGATCCGTTTTTCAGACAGCATGAACTGCTGACCGGAGCCATGACCAGAATTGACGGCAGGGACTATATCAACTATTCAAGTTATAACTACCTTGGTTTGAATAACTCTAAAGAAGTTAATGAGGCGGTTATAAAAGCTGTTGAAACCCACGGAACCTCCGTAGGTGCCAGCCGTCTGGTGGCCGGAGAAAGACCGTTTCAGAGAACTCTTGAAAAGAAGCTTGCCGAGGTTTATCAGGCTGAAGACGCTGTTGTATTCGTGAGCGGTCACGCTACCAATATAAGCGTTATCAGTACCCTGTTCGGCGCAAAGGATCTGATTATCTATGATGCCCTGGTGCATAACAGTATCATTGAAGGCATCAAGCTTTCAGGTTCAGCTCATTTTCCGTATCTTCATAACGATTGTACTTCTCTTGAAAACCTCCTGAAAAAGAACAGACAGAACTACGAAAGAGTTCTGGTGGTAACGGAAGGTCTTTTCAGCATGGACGGTGATGTTCCGGATCTTCCTGAACTCATTCGAATCAAAAAGAAGTACGGCTGCTTCCTGATGATTGATGAAGCACATTCTCTCGGTGTTCTCGGTAAGACCGGCAGGGGCGTTTATGAATATTACGGAGTAAATCCTAATGACGTTGATCTCTGGATGGGGACTCTCAGCAAAACTCTTGCAAGCTGCGGGGGGTATATTGCAGGTTCGCAGGACATAATCGACATTTTAAAGTATAATGCTCCTGGTTTTGTATTCAGCGTGGGCATGTCTGCTCCAATGGCAGCAGCCGCTGAGACTTCTCTCAGCCTTATGCTGGAAAATCCTGAAAGTGTGGAGAGACTGCAGAAGAACGGCAGACTCTTTCTGGAAACTGCCAGAAGCTTTAATCTTAATACCGGTAAATCAATCGGATATTCAGTTGTACCGATTATAACCGGAAGCTCCAGAAAAGCCGTATGGCTGTCCGCCGCCATGTTTAAGGAAGGCGTGAACGTACAGCCTATTATTCATCCTGCTGTGGAGGAACAGCAGGCAAGACTGAGATTTTTCATAACCTCAGAACATACTAAAGAACAGATAGTGAAGACCTGTGAAATTCTGTCTTCACTATGCAAGAATGAAGGGATTTAAATGATTTCCAAATTAGCAGATTGCATTAAAACAGCATTACTTATTTCTCTCGTTTCAGCACCTGTAGCCTTAACCGGCTGCAGTCTGCCTCATGCAGGTCCAAGCTATGGCGATATAAAAGATCAGAAAAAGCAGCAGACTCCGGTTTCTCTGGTGATGGTTGATGAGAATGTAACGGATCTTCTTAACAGTGGTAATGAAAAATCCACATTCTTTGACGTGTTCGGGGACACAAAACCTGAGGCATACAAGATTTCCCGTGGCGATACCCTTGATATTTACATCTGGGAAAGTGCTCCGGCTCTTCTCTTTGGAACCAGTAGTGTAAACAGCGAAAATCTGGCGGTTACTTCTCAGAAGCTTCCTACCCAGATTATTGAGAGTGACGGTAAGATTTCCGTTCCGTTTGTAGGCATGATTTCCGTTGTCGGTAAGACTGTTCGTGAAGTGGAAAAGGAAATTATCAGAAATCTTGATGGAAAAGCCAATAATCCTCAGGTGATGATAAATGTTCTGACCAAACCGACCGATAATGTCACCATCTTAGGAGACGTCAAGGGAGGCAGTAAGGTCTCTTTAAGTCCTAAAGGAGAAAGAATACTTGATGCCATCGCTTCTTCAGCAGGTGTTGCCAACAGCTTCAATAAAATCACCATAAGTCTTACTCGTAACGGTAAGACTGTTGATATGCCTCTGGAGACAGTTATCAAGGATCCTAAGCAGAATATCTATCTTAACGCCGGTGATGTTATGATTGCAATGTATCAGCCATGGTCATTCTCTGTAATGGGAGCCAACGGCGGCGCTGCAAGAGAAATTAATTTTGAATCTACCGGAATTAATCTTGTTCAGGCTCTGTCCCGCGCAGGTGGATTGAATGATAATATGGCTGATCCGGCTGGTGTTTTTGTATTCAGATTTGAAGATAAGGACACATATAAAAAACTTTCTGATGAGTTTAATTCCATAGAGAATGCTTCAGCGCAGAATAACAGCGGTTCATCTACTAAATCATGGGTATATCCGATGGAACAGATGGATAAGTACAACAAGCTTCAGTCAATTCCGGTGGTATATCAGATTGACTTCAGTCAGCCTGGAGCGTTTTTTTCCTCACAGAATTTCAGTGTGAAAAACGGCGACGTTATTTATGTTGCTACAGCTTCAAGCTATGAACTGTCCAAGTTCCTGCGTATAGTTGGTCTGATTGTTAATCCTGCGCTTTCATGGGGAAATACCGTCAATAAAATGACTGACTAATTCAAGATAGACTGTTATGAGTGGAAATCCCGTAAAAAACACCCTTATGGTGTGGAAGGCTCTTTTTTTAAAAGATGCCCTGAGTCGTTTTTTTGGAAGCCGTGGCGCCTGGGCCTGGCTTTTCATTGAACCATGTATTCACATTTGGGTCATGGTTGTTATTTTTACTGTGATTAGGACAAAAGTTGTTGGTGGTGTTGATGTTGCCACATGGATCATGGTTGGAATGATTGGCTTTTTCCTGTTCAGAAGAACATCGGTGCAGGGTATCCATGCTTTAGATTGCAACAGGGCTTTTTTTGCTTTCAGACAGGTGAGACCTTTTGATACGGCATTAACCAGTGCTGTTGTTGAATTGTTTACAATGTTCTGGACATTTGTCATCCTTTTAATCGTCTTTGCTTTGTTTGGTTTTTCTGTTATTCCCGAAAATGCGCTGATGGTTTTATTCGGAGCTTTGGGATTATGGCTGTTAGGTTTGGGATACGGTCTGATATCATCAGTCTGTATGAGAATTGTCCGAGACAGCGGACATTTTTTGCAGATTCTGATGATGCCTATGTATTTTATTTCCGGTGTGATTATTCCCATGAATACAGTTCCGGAACCGTACAGATCATATGTGGCGTTAAATCCTGTTCTGCACGGACTTGAATGTATGAGACTGGGATTCTGGCCTGATTATCATACCTTGGATGTATCTTTGTGGTACCTTTATGGGGTTGCTTTAGTATTTCTGGTTATTGGTATGGGATTATACAGAAGTCTTGAGACAAGGCTGGTGGCACAGTAATGATTATTGTAAAAGATATATATAAAAGATATACCACCACTAAAGGAGTTGGAGACTGGGTACTGAAAGGTATTAACCTGGTTATTCCCAAAAACAGGAGTGTTGGCATAGTAGGTGGCAATGGCGCCGGCAAATCAACCCTTTTGCGTATTATGTGCGGGGCGGATTACGCTACTTATGGTTCGGTTCAGCGTCTCTGTCGTGTGTCCTGGCCTATGGGCAACGGTGGTGTAGAGGCAACTATGACAGGTCGTCAGAATGCCAAATTTATCTGCAGAGCCCACGGTTTTGAAGATGAAATGGAGGAACGTATAGCCAGAATTCAGGAATTCGCAGATTTGGGAGCGTCGTTTGACAAACCGGTTAACACATATTCTGCGGGTATGCGTTCACGTCTCCAGTTTGCTTTGTCTCTGGCATTTGATTTTGATGTGTATGTGTCAGACGAAGTAACTGCAGCGGGGGACGCGGCTTTTAGAGCAAAAGCGCAGAAAGCTTTTGAGGATCTGGTGGGAAAATCAAGCATTATTATGGTGGCTCACAGTGATTCAACTTTAAAGAATTTCTGTGATTCAGGAATATTTTTATACAAAGGGCATGCAACCTGGTACGACAAATTGGATGATGCACTGTATGCATACAAGGAAACAATAAAGGTATGAGTGAAAATAATATCAAAAACGTTAGTTCTATGCCCAAGGATATGGGAAGATCATCAAGAATCGTAAATCGTATTTTTAAATATGTTTTCAGATGTATTTACATCCTTGCACTTGTTTCCATGGTTTATTGGGGATTTGCTTCTGATCGTTATGTTTCAGAAGCTGTGGTGATGGTGCAGAATACTGATAGTGCGAGTTCTTCTAATAGTCTGGATCTTCTCAGTATGATTAGCGGTACGGCGGGAAATGCCAGTGACCAGCTGATCCTTACTGATTATCTTACTTCTCTGGATATGCTAAAAAAACTAGATGCAAAATATGATTTAAGAAGTCATTATGCTGACAGGGAACACGACATAATTTCCAGAATGTGGGACAGGGATATAGAGATTGAATGGTTCTATGGTTATTTTAAGGATCATGTAACCGTAAAATACGATGACTATACCGGTGTTGTAAGAATAAATGCACAGGCTTTCACTCCTGAAATGGCAAAAAATATTTCATCATTCCTGGTTGATGAAGGTGAAATATTCATGAACTCCATGAGTCATGCCATAGCCAATGAACAGGTTTTATTCCTGGAAAAGGAAGTTGAGACTGCCAGACAGGATCTTCAGACTGCAAGTGATAATCTGCTGAATTTCCAGAATCAGAAGAATATGGCTTCTCCAACCATTGAAGTGGAAAATTATCAGAAAATAATTGCCGATCTGGAAGCACAGAAGAGTGCTCTGGTTATTAAACTGCAGTCACTGCCTTCTTCCATTGGTTCTGACAATCAGATAAAGCAGTCTTTAAGCAAGAATATTGCTGCGATTGACGGACAGATTAAAAAAGTTCGTTCAATCCTTACATCTGACAAGAGAACTTCTCTCAATGAACTGGTTGACAGGGAACAGATCCTTAAAATGGATTTGGAATTTAAAAAGGATATTTATTCATCAGCTCTTACCGGTCTGGTTAAGGGTAAGATGAATGCTGCCCGACTGATTAAGCATGTGTCTGTGGTGCAGAATCCTTCAATGCCGGAATATGCAATGAAGCCTGAGAGAATTTATAATGCACTGGTTACTTTCTTCGTTACATTACTGTTCCTCGGAATGCTTCAGTTACTGAAGTCCATTATTCTGGATCATGTTGATTAATCATTAACTGACGTGATTGAGCAGTGTTTTAAAGTTCCGTCATATTGTATAGGCGGAACTTTTTTTGTATGTTTTTAGAACAGAAACAGAAAGACTGACTTATTTTCTCGTGTATTTTGCCGGTATGCGTGAATATTTTCGGCGTTTAGTGTTAATATAAAGAAAGAATGTTAGAGATGAGTAACATAATTTAAAAACTGTATATTAACTTTGAATCCAGTTTTTTAGTTATACGGGCGTATACCTGTACTGATTTGATACATATTGCATATTTTTCGTTATAGAAGTTATGAACAGATACTGTATTTTAACCAATGATACTGAAGCATTACCTAACAGAGCTACTGAAGATCATGTAAATCGTCTGATGCTGGGGCAGTTTAAGGAAGGAAAGGCCGGTGTTCAGGAAATGGCTTCAATCGCCAGCGAATTCAGTGGAAAAATTACCTTTTTCGTGGATTTATGCGGGGCGTATGATCGTAAAGATGAAATTCTTGAAGTGGTGAAATGGCTGGATACTCACGGACAGGATGTTGAACTGCATCTTCATCCGGAATATCTGCCTGACAGCTTCTGGGAAAAGGAAGGTTTCAGCAAAAATCCCCGTTTCCTTAATATGTATCAGGAAGGGGATAAGGAAAAACTGAAATTCATTTTTACCAAATTTGCAGGAGATCTGGAAAGCGTTCTTAACCGGAAAATAAATGCATACAGAGCAGGTTCATTCAGATGGAATTCATTGACTCTCGAAATGCTTAAGGATCTGGACATTCCCATGGCGTTCAACAATACCGTGGCTTCCAGGGTACTCGGACAGTGTCCGTATGCGATTCCTTATCAGAAACCTTTCAGATGGTCCAACGGCATTATTGAAGTGCCGGTAACCGAAAAGAATTTCTTTTCAAGGTTCAGGGACAACTGGTGGGTAAGATTTCAGTATCCTCTGTGCAGTCTGGTTAAATACCGTTCTTCTCTCGGTTCCATTATTCCGTACAGCGTGTCCCCTAAGGATGAGTTTCTTGTCTGTCTGATGCATTCCTGGTCCTTCCTGTATCGTGATAAGGAAGGATTTCAGTACTATAAGGATGATCGTCTTCAGGAAGGCTTCAGAACCATGCTGAAAAAGATGAGTCAGGATTTTGACATTATTGACTCAAGGGATCTCAAATACTTAATTGATTCCGGTAAATTCCAGATTGAAAGAACTGAAGATGTTTCTAAAGCTGTTTATGTACCTGATAATATAATCAGTCTTGAAAGCCTTGATAACGAAGCACAGAAGATCAATGAATTTGACAATGTATCCGGTGATACGGCAGGTCTTTCCAGTGAACTTTCTGATGTCTATACAGATGCCGGAAACGATTCAGGGATTGATATCCGAAGAATTCACAGAGGACCGAAATATTTCTTCTCAGGTTCTTTTTTACATAAGAATATAGAACAGGATCAGTTTAAAGGCCTGTTAAAATTTCATGAAACACCTTCAGGTTTGAAGATAACCTCCACGAATAAAATCAGTAAACACATGTATATTCCTTTGGCCTCAAGATTCATGCTGAAGGATTTTGTTCATGATGAAAGACTGCCGTTGTATTTCGGTGTGGATTCATCTGAAGAAATGAATTTTGGTATTTATTTTTATGATGAGCATGGCAATAGACTGGGAAGCAGATTGCTGAAGTGCAATCGTAATATATATCTCAATCTTCCAAAGAATACGTACTTTGTGACTTTTTCATTTAGAATACCTGCTGGATTTAAGTTCGCTACGTTGAGGTATCTGGCGTTTTCTTTTGTAGATACATATTCTACTCATGTATTTGATTTTAGACCAGAAATCGATTCAAAGGAAACATCTGCTCAGGACATACCGGAAGCGCAGAAAAATAAAGTGAACCTCCGTCTGATAGTGAAAAACTCTGAAAAGAGGAAAAATGGTGTGGTTATTGTTTTTCCTTCTTTTGAAGTCGTTACTAAAGAAAATGTGGTCAATTATCCTTTTTATGCCAAAAGACTCTTTTCACTGCAGGATGTAGACTGTACGGTTATTTATTTAAGCGAACTGCTTGATGACAATGATTTACTCTCTAATACTCAGTGTTTTAATGCAGCAGGCAATGATACTGTATTATCATTTATTATGGATAAGATAAAAACCGTTATAGGCGATGATTACGGGGAAACT
Organism: Ruminobacter sp. RM87; assembly: GCF_000701925.1. NCBI lineage: Bacteria > Pseudomonadati > Pseudomonadota > Gammaproteobacteria > Aeromonadales > Succinivibrionaceae > Ruminobacter > Ruminobacter sp. RM87. The sequence continues at coordinate 39,303 of NZ_JNKD01000018.1, forward strand.
GTATGTGTGGGGGCAAGTGCCGGCGGTTTTGTGGCTTTGAATTTTGCCGCTGTAAATGGTATCCGTCACTGTATATCTTCAGCTTTGAAATTTAACTGCAGGATTCCAGCCTCCTTTGTTGCTATTAAAGAAGTTTTAAATAATAGCAAGGGACTTGAGGATGTCGAATTTATCAGTTTCCCAAACAGCATTCGTAGAGAATTAAGAAATCTGGACTGGGTTAAAGACTGCAGGGTAAAAATAAAACACATAACTGAAAGTTGTAATTTAGTAGGTAATCCAAGGATGAATAGAATTTCTTCCTGCGAAGTGGAGTATATCAGGAACAGTTTAAGACAGAAAAAGTAAAATATTTGTTAAAACTGCGATTAATCTCTATTAGACAGGCGATGATTTAAGATAAATGATCGCTTTGATTTATTTATGTTGGATAATGTACTTCGTATTGGTCGATACTGGCTGATAATGGTAAATTATGGGTTTAGTTGATAGGTCGTAATCAGGAAGATAAGATGTCTGTGGAAGAAAATAAAAATAAGGTAAATTCATTCAGGACTGTCAGAATTGCAGCTATAATGGATGATTTTACCTGGAACAGCTACTCTCCTGAAGCAGACATGTATCAGCTTAAGCCGGATAATGTTATAAGTCAGCTTGAGGAAAATGTTCCTGAGCTACTGTTTGTTGAATCAGCATGGCATGGCGCTGACGGCCTCTGGTACAGAAAGATATCCAACTGTTCTGCTGAACTGATGCAGGCGGTTAAATGGTGTAAATCAAGAAACATACCTACTGTATTCTGGAACAAGGAAGATCCCGTTCATTTTTCAACGTTCAGGGAAACTGCTCTTAATTTTGATTATATCTTTACCTATGATTTCAACTGTGTTGAAAAGTATAAATCTCTGACCGGAAAGCACAATGCGTTTTACCTTCCCATGGGAGTGCAGCCAAAGCTGTTTAATCCCATAGAAAAATATCAGCGTCTGGATAAGTTCTGTTTTGCCGGTTCCTACTATGTAAGGTACAGGGAAAGAACGGAAGATCTGGATGATTATATAAAGTATCTGCCGGACTATAAGGATATAGATATTTACGACAGACAGTTCGGAAAAAATGATCCCAACTATATGTTTCCTGAAAACTATCAGAAATATATTAGAGGATGTCTGTCATATACAGAAGTAGACAAAGCCTATAAGGGCTACAATTATTCCATCAATCTGAATTCAATCAAACAGGCGCAGTCATGTGCAAGGCGCGTGTTTGAACTTTTTGCCTGCAATACCTTTATTGTTTCCAATTACTGCATCGGCGTGAAGACTCTGTTCGGAGATCTGATGCTTGTAAGTGACAGCGGCAAGGACATTGTCAGACGCCTGCGAAATCTGGATAGGGATCCGCTGACTACGGACAGACTGAGACTTCTTGGACTCAGGAAGGTTTTTACAGAGTCTACATATGAAGATCGTCTGGCTTACATTCTGCATAAAACAGGAATAATAAAGGAGCATTATGCATGGCAGCCGGAAGTCACCGTCTGGAGCCGTGTCCGCGACAGAAAAGAATATTCTGACATACTGAAGATGTTCCGTAATCAGAGTTACGGCAGAAAACGTCTTGTCATACTATCGGATTCAGCCGATGTTACGGCATCTTCAACAGGGGATGGAGATACTGTTTTTGTTAAAACAGCGGATGAGCTTCCTAAGCAGTCTGAATCAGGCTTCTTTGCCTGTTTTTCCGCTCAGAATTTCTATGACAGAAATTACCTTCTGGATCTGATGCTTGCAACAAGATATGACGATACCGGCAATTACGTCAAGTCATCGGTTTTTGAAAGCAGAAATCAGAAAATTGAGAGAACTGCAGTTTCTGACAGACCGTATACGTATACTGATTCCGTTATTCCAGATGAAGCGGTTTTAAACAGACGGAGTTTCCTGAATCATCTTGCTGAGATTGTGGCTGATTCTCATAAAGCAGTCAGCGAAAAGGGCTTAAGAACGGATTCATTTAATTACTGCAGAAACCTTCGTGCGGACGATATTACTTCTGAACTGAGAAATGTTTTTTCAGACAATGAGGAAACGACTGATTGCGGTTATTCCGTTACCGAACTTCAGCAGATAGCAGAAAAACAGCCGATAAAGAAGCAGAAATCTGATGAAAATATGAAAAAACTTTCTGCCGCATTTATTTACGAGGAAATTGAGAAGTCTTTAGCCGCGAAAAAGAGAACATCGCTGTTTGACAGGTTCGCTTCTCTTCTTGGAAAGAAAAAACAGCCGGAAAGAAACATTGTACTCAGAAATGAAAAAGACGGTTTAGCCCTGGATTATGAGCTTCCTGCTACGGAGCATGATTACCTTCTGCTGAAGAAAAAATTCGAGGTTTCCGAACTTACGGATTCCAGAGAGTTACGTCTGTATCTCAGAAACCGCGGTACAAGAGTGGGACTTGCCTATTATCTTTACGAAAACGGTAAAAAGATTTCCAGTAAACTCTGTCAGCCGAACACTAATGTCACTGCTGATCTTCCGGATAATGTTACTCATGTAAGACTGGGACTCAGAATTGCCGAAAAAGGAAATTCGGTAGTAGAAAACATTTATCTTGAAGAATGCAGGGATTTATTCACTCTTCCGGGAAAAATATTCAATAAGCACAAAACAGTTATTGTAGTGCATCATTATCCGTCATATAAGGATATCTACAGATACGGTTTTGTGCACAGTCGTGTCAGGGGATATATAAGAAAAGGGGAAAAGCCTCTGGTATTTGTTCTGGTTCAGAACAGTGCGGAGCTTATATTCTCTGAATATGAAGGTGTCGATGTAATTACCGGCAACAATGAGGCTCTGGATAAAATCCTTAATGACGGTGTTGATACCGTACTGACGCATTTCATGACACCGGCTATCTGGGAAAGTCTTGGAAAACTTCCGGAAAACATCAAAATATTTGTATGGTGCCACGGGGCTGACGTGCTGCTTTTTGACAGAAGAAGCTACAATTACGTGACTGAGGATGAAATCAGAAAAGGGCATATCACGAGTGATGGCATCAGGGATTTCTGGACTCCGATATTCAAGAATCTGCCTGCAAATCTGCATTTTGTTTTTGTATCGGAATTTCTGGCAGAGGTGGTGATGCAGGATTTGGGAATAAGACTTCCTGAAGGAAGGTATTCCATCATTCATAATCCTATAGATACTTCGATTTTCAAGTATCATGAAAAGAAGCCTGAAGACAGATACAGAATTCTTTCAATAAGACCGTTCGCTACCAGAATGTACGCAAACGATCAGACAATGAATGCCATTAATCTGCTTGCTAAGAGACCTGATTTCAGCAGATTTGAGATTCTTCTGGTAGGAGACGGCAAACTTTTTGATGAGACGGTGGCTATCCTGAATGATTATCCTAACGTGAAAATCAGAAGATGTTTCCTGAATCATTATGAAATAGCCGAACTGCATTCTCAGTATGGCGTGTTCCTGTGTCCATCACGTTATGATACGCAGGGAGTGTCACGTGATGAAGCCAGAGCGTCAGGACTTGTTCCCGTAACCACTTCCATTGCGGCGATACCTGAATTCGTGAACAGTGAAACGGCTATGCTCGCGGAACCTGAAAATCCGACATCCTTAGCAAAAGCAATAGGTACTCTGGCGGATAATCCTGATATGTTTGTTAAAATGAGCAGAAAGACTTCTGAAGAAGCCGTAAAGCGACTTTCAATGGATGAAATCATTGAGCAGGAATTAAGTTTGTTTAGAAAGTAGGTGACTTTTTATTAAAGGTTAATGATAAGACCGGAGGCGTCTTATCCGAATAATTGTAATCTGTTGTTATAAAAGAACTGTTTAATATTATTTAGATAAACAGCATAAGTTTTGTAAATTGTTGAATAAATGAATATAAGTTGTCTTCACAGCTGGTATACCATTCATGAATTAACCAGACTGTTAAAAAAAGCCGAAAAAGGCACTGATAAGAGTTATCAGGGAGAGCCGGGAAACTTTCTGTACGTTCCTGCGAGCTGTCTTCCTTTTCACATTAGCGGATATACCACCAGAACTCATGAGATTCTGAAATCTCTTAATGCCGGGTTTGAACGTGACAACGCTTCATCAGAGCATAAGAAAAAGCTGTTTGTGCTGACAAGAACCGGGTATCCTTGGGATCGCAGGGATGCTCTTGAGTATCCTGAAGAATCTGATTTTAATATTCTTGACGGTATAAAATACGAGCATTTGAGAAAGCCTGATAATAATTCACTTACGGTTTTTTACGTTAAGAAGGCAGCTCTTGCTCTGGAAAAATACATTGTTGAAAACGGAATTTCATGCGTTCATGCTGCTTCCAATCACGTAAACGCCTTACCGGCACTCCTGGCTGCCAAACGTCTGGGCATTCCGTTTCAGTATGAAATGAGAGGACTGTGGGAGCTTACCAGAATTTCCCGTGACCCTAAATTTGCCAAATCACATAATTTCAGACTGGGACTGGATCTTGAGGCTCTGGTGGCCACTCATGCTGACAGGGTTTTTGTAATATCAGAACAGCTGTCTCAGTACATTCAGAAAAACTGGGGTGTTAAACCTTCAGCCATAAAACTTCTGCCGAACTGTGCCGACGTGGAAAGAATCAGGCCGGCGGAAAAGAAAGCAATTACTGAGCCGGCTGACAGAAAAGATTCTTCTGATGCTGCACCCGTGACCATTGTTTATGCCGGTTCGCTGATTGTTTATGAAGGTATTCAGACTCTGCTTAAAGCCATTTCGGTGCTGGTTTATGAAGAACACCTGCCGGTAAAGCTTGAGATTCTCGGAGACGGTGAATACCGTAAAACACTTGAAGCCCTGTCAAAAGAACTTAAGCTGGAAAGTTATGTTTCCTTCCTTGGAAGAGTATCTCCTGAAGAGGCGAAGAGAAAACAGGATGACTGTTCTCTGGTATGTATACCGAGAGAACCGTTTGATGTATGCAAGATTATTCCGCCTATTAAAATGGTGGAAGCCATGGCCAAGGAAAAGTGTGTTATTGTACCGGATCTCCCGGTATTCAAAGACGAACTCAGTGAGGGCGATTCAGGATGTCTTTTCTTTAAATCCGGTGATTACAGGGATCTGGCATCGGTTCTGAAAAACAACATATACGATTCTGAAGGTCTCAGGGAAAAAGGAATCAGGGCAAGGCAGTATGTGATAGCTCACAGACAGTGGAAACAGTTTACGGATGAGGTGTTTCGATAATGCTCGGTAAAATTGTCAGATTAACGCGTTCCGTAATGTATGACTATCCGGTGATTCATGAAGATGTTACCGGTGACGGCAGATTCGGAAAATTAAAAATCGCACTGCTTACGGACTATCTTACGGCAGTTAATCTATCCATGGAATGCAGGATCAGAAATCTTACTCCGACAAATTTCAGGGAAGTTCTGACTGAATGGAAACCTGATCTTGTATTCGTTGAATCCGCTTTTCACGGCTATCAGTGGAAATGGAGCTACAAGCTGGTTAAGCATTCCGTTCTTTTCGGGAGTAATGACCTTTCGGAGTTTTCCGCATTAATCAGGCTTGCGAATGAACTTCATATTCCGACCGTATTCTGGAACAAGGATGACGGGGCTTATTTTGAGCCGTTTATTGAAGTGGCCAAAAAATGTGATTTTATCTATACCACTGATAAAAACTGCGTACCTAAATATCAGGAAAGGGTGGCGCAGATTTCTCCGTCCGGAAAGTGTGACAGACATGTTTCGGTAATGCAGATTGCCTATCAGCCGAGAATTCATAATTTTACCGGTTTTAATTTCAAAAAGAACAGAATGTGTTTTGTGGGGTCTTATTACCGTAAGATTCTTAATTCCCGAAGGATGTTTCTGGATGCCGTTTTTGACGTCTGCAACCGCAAATCACTGATGCTGGATGCATATGATCGTAACAGTACCAGACTTTCAGGTTATTTTGAATTCAGATTTCCGAAAAGTGAATTCATAAACGTTTATCCGAGTCTCAGCAATCCTCAGACTGCGGAAATATACAAAGAGTATAACGTCTGCCTGAACGTTAATTCCGTTACTGATTCCGAAACCATGTATTCCAGAAGACTTATCGAAATCCTTGCCTGCGGAGGAATAATGGTAACCAACAGTTCAAAGGCCGTGGAAAGTCATTTCAAGGATTTCTGCACTGCGGTGTCAAGTCCTGATGAACTGATGGATATTCTTCCGGCTATGGTGGACGAGCCGTCAAAACAGAATATGGAAAAAGCAGAGGCCGGAAGTATTTACGTAAAGAACAATCACAGCTGGGAGCGCCGTCTTGAGCAGATGAGCGAAGATATAAAGTTCTAGATAATGAACCGGTCACAGGTTTTTTACTGCTATTTAAGATAAAATACTCTTTTGGTATTTAGGTAATATGGTCATTCAACTGATAAGCTGAATGACTTTTGTAATAATTTATTAATAATCAGACAGATTCCGCATGACACTGTCGGCGGAAAGAATTAATAATCGGGTATTTAAGAATTGCTTTATTACCCGGAGACAGTCTGCATTAAAACAGAATCTGTTTTCCCGGATGGTAATCCTTAAATACCGGATTGATTTACGGAGGATCTTTAGAATGATTTTTTCCATAATTGTTCAGGTTTTACTGTTTATTTTAGTGGCCTTTTTTGTGACTTTTACCTGCTACGAAATTATTGAAGGTCAGAAGAAAGTGAAGCAGTCATCAGATGACGGCAAGGACAGCAGCAGTTCAGATAAGGTATCTGAAGAGCATACTGAAAAATCAGATACTGAAGAATATGACATAAAGGATGTTCCCACCGTATCCATTCTGCTCCCGGTATGCAATGAGGTTGCAGTGGTAGGTCAGCTTATAAAGGCCGTTTCTGAAATTGAATATGTGGACGGGGCTTATGAAATTCTTCTTCTGGATGATTCCAATGAGGAAAATGCCACTGCTGTAAAGAGAATTGTTGAAGAATTCAACAGTACCCGAAATCACGCTGATTCTGAAAAGAATGAAAATGATTCAGAAGGTTTCAGATCCGGTGTTGTTCAGTATTATTCCAGAGAATCAAAGGAAGGTTTCAAGGCAGGAAACATCAACTACGGTCTGATGATTGCGAAAGGGGACTTTGTGGTGGTGTTTGATGCTGACTGCGTACCGCCTTCAGATTTTCTTATCAGAACCATTCCCTGTTTCCATGACAGTTCTCTCGGATTCCTGCAGACAGCCATTGATTTCAGAAACCGTAATGAAAACTTTATTACCAGATTCCTGGTAACAGAAATCGGTCATAAGGACAAAATGACTGCAAATTTCAATGAGGAACAGGATCTTGCGAATTTGACCGGTTCATCCAGTGTATGGCGCAGAAAGTGTCTCGATGATATCGGCGGTTTCAGCGACAGAACTCTTACCGAAGATATTGATTTATGCTACAGAGCACAGCTTAAGGGCTGGCATTACTGCTATCTTTCAGAAGTCGTTTCTCATGAAGAACTTCCTGATACCATTTCAGCAGTAAGACTTCAGAGACACAGATGGGCATACGGTCTGGTCAAGAATACCTTCCTGCATATCTGCGGTTTTGCCGGAAAATCCGACTTTACTTTAGGTCAGAAGCTTAATGCGTTTATGATGATGTCTCAGACATTTCTGCTGGCCTCATTCTATGCTCTGCTTCTTATCGCCGTTCCCGCAATTTTTGTAACCGAAGATCTCGGATGGATATTCAGAATCATATGTACCGTATTCCTCATAACGGCAATTGTCTGGGGATATAACAATATCTGCGGAATCAATCTTACCTGTCAGACTGATTCTGATGATAACGGCAGAAAAAACGATGATGCTGCAAAAGAAGCCGCTCCGCAGAAAACACAGGAAAGCTCAAAGACTGCCGCCGGGGACAGAACTGAAAACACCGGCTGTTCCTTCCCTGAATCCGTAGCTTATGTTTTAATGTATCTTCCTCTTTCTCTCTATTACTTCCTTGCAGTGATAGAGGTTCTTCTGGGAATTAATGTTTCTTTTGTTCCGACTCCGAAAGGCGGGGCAGTGATGCAGCGTAACAGACTGGCAACAGTGATATTCTGGCTGGAAGTCGTGTCATTTATCTATGCATTATCCGGCATGGTTTTCAGTATCTGCTACTTTAATCTCTGGACTCTGCTTTACACCACTATCTGTACCTGCGGTTTCGGTATATCTCTTGCACTCAGTGCTGTTGAAGGTCAGCGCAGATATTTTGAAAATCTTAAGCATGTGGTTATTACCGGAGCTACCGGTGAAATCGGCGGAGCGCTTGCCAGAAAGTTTGCACGTCGCGGTATGCATATGACTTTAAGCGGTAGAAATGAGGCTAAGCTTAATGAAATAAAGGCTCAGTGCGAAAAGCAGGGGGCTGAGGTTGATATCAGGATCCTTGATTTAAGAAATGTTGATGAATTAAGGGCATGGGGGGCAAGTCTTGCCGATAAAATGCCTGTGGATCTTCTGATTGCCAACGCAGGTCTTAACACCAACATCGGTGAGGATCTGGAAGGGGAGCCTTTTGAAGAGGCGAGAGCTCTGGTAGAAGTCAATCTGCTGTCAGATATCGCTCTTATTGATTCTGTTCTTCCAGCCATGCGCAAGAGAGGCAGGGGACAGATTGCCATTCTGTCATCATTGGCTTCATACTATGGTCTTGTTTATACTCCTACATACTGTGCTACCAAGGCCGCCTTAAGAAATTACGGTAACTCTCTGCGTGCCTGGTTAAAGCCTGACGGAATAAAGATCAATGTGATTCTTCCCGGGTATATTGATTCTCCAATGTGCAGAGCCATGCCGGGGCCTAAGCCTTTCCTTATGAAGTCTGACAGGGCTGCAGGAATCATTACCCGAGGTCTTTATCTGAATCTTGCCCGTATTTCATTCCCGTTCCCTCTTAATCTCGGGATCTGGTCTCTGTCATTCCTGCCACACTGTCTGGCTGCTCCGATAGCTGCGCTTTTCGGCTACGGGAGAATGAAGTAAATGGTTCTGCCATACATTGTCGGAGCCGGTGTTCTCTGTGCTGCGGTCTGTTTTATGGGTGAATTTCTGGTTAAACCGGGAATTCACCATAAAATGTTCGGTATCAGGCTTCTGCTGATTCATCTGTCCATATTTTATTTCCTGTATGGACTGATGCTTCTTTTTACCGGAAGAATTGTTTTTTCCGCTGCAGTAACAGTGCTGGTTTATTTCATTCTGATAGTAATCAATAATGCCAAGTATCTGAGCTTAAGAGAACCACTGGTTTTTTCTGACTATGACTATTTCACCGATGCCTTCAGATTTCCGAGACTGTATTTTCCGTTTCTCGGAGTAACCGGAATTCTGGGAATAATAGTGGCTGCCGCCATTATTATTTTAGGTTTCTGCATTGATTCCTCTTATGTTGACAGGTTCGGAGATCCTGTGGCTGCAGCCACGATTATCGGTGGGGAATTCTTATGTCTTCTGATTCTGTTTCTTTTAAGAGACATAAAAAAACAGAACACCTTCTGTATCAGAACCGATATAGACAATATGGGGTTTGCCGTATTCCTGTGGAGTTATTTTCTGGCCTACCTTGATAAGCCTCAGGTTAAATCTCCTTTTGAAATGTCGGGAGAAGAAAACGAAAAGCTGGAACGGAACAATAGAGCCGATGATTCAGATATTGCGGTTCAGCCTAATCTCATAGCCATCCAGAGTGAATCTTTTTTTGACCCGAGAAAGTGGAATCCAAACATCAGAGAAGACATTCTCAAGGATTTTGATGAAATCTGCGGTGAAAGTGAGAGTTTCGGAAAAATGGAGGTTCCTGCATGGGGTGCCAACACCATCAGAACCGAATTTTCTTTTCTGACCGGTATCAGTCCTGAGGACATGAAGGGACACAGATTCAGTCCTTATCAGATTTCTTCAACCGGATGGCCGGTAGCCTCATTTGTGAATATGCTTAAGCGCAAGGGGTATCATACAGTCTGCATTCATCCTTATTATTCCGGTTTTTATCATCGTGACGTGATATTCAGAAAATGGGAATTCGATGAATTTCTGGATATCACGTCTTTCGGTGATGCGGAAAGATTCGGGCCGTATGTTGCAGATTCTGCCATTGCGAATAAATTAATGGAACTCTGTGATGAATGGAACGGCAGACAGCCTCTTTTTGTATTCATGATTACTATGGAAAACCACGGTCCGCTTAATCTTGAGTCTATCACTGAACCAGAGTGTCAGAAGTATTTCAAAGAGCCTGTTTCTTTTCATGACTATAAGGATCTGGCTGTTTATTTAAGGCATCTTGCCAATGAAAATTCCATGCTTAAGACACTAAAGGATAATTTTGAAAAGAAGAATTATCCCGTATCAATGGTGTTTTACGGAGATCATGTTCCTATTCTTCCAAAAGCTTATGAGCTTATGGGGGAACCGGAAGGGCGAGTACCATATTTTATATGGAACAGTTCTTCAAGCCATAAAGGTGAACGTGTGGATTCTATTGAACAAAAGAAAACGGATACGGTGGTTAGCAGTTTGGCTGTACGCTGGTTGAATCGGTTTAAAAAATAGCATTTTGTTCGAGCATGTGAAAATCTTTCTGTAAATAGAAAAATATCCTGAGAAAATTTTTTAAGCAGTAACCAGAAGGTCACTGCTTTGGTGTTATTAATATTACCTGTTTGTTTTTATAAGTCAAGATTTATGTTTTATAAATAAAATAGTCAATTATTTCTATTGAAATTTAACTATTTTTATTAAAAACAAAATAATTCCTAGACGGAAGTTTCAGCTTCCGTTGTTAAACATTTGCCACGATTCTTCAGTTCCTTTCTAAACTGTTTGCAGAAAATCTGTAACCCTAGTAAATTAGCACTGCCATCATATGATTCCTTAAGTTTTCTCAGCAGAGGTACACAGTGTCCATTCATCTCGAGAAACAGCTCTTTAATTGTTTCTCTGTTGATCTTCAGATAGTTATTAAAACTGTCCTGCACACGTACCTTTGGTTTTTGAATACCATTCATGTTGTTAAACGAGTAAATTTGTTGACACTAAAAACGAGTAAAAGTTGACACCATGAGATTATACCTATTTATCGTTTTCTTCCAGTAATTTTTCTTTTCTTGCTGACATAAGTCTATAGCTGTCACCGTTAATGGTGAGTACACAGCTGTGATGAAGCAGCCGGTCCAAAATAGCGGTAGCAGCGGTTGAATCACCAAGAATAAGCCCCCAGTCTCGAACAGGTCGGTTGCTAGTAACAATTGTACTTCTTGATTCGTATCTTCTGTTGACTAGCTGAAAGAGTAGATGTGCTCCCTCAACTGTAACCGGGAAATAACCAAATTCATCTATTATCAGAACCTTAACTTTGGACAGTTTTTGAAGTTTCTGCTCAAGTTTACACTGAGCCTGAGCTTCAAGCAGTTCCTTGATTAAAGCTTCCGCAGTCCTGAACAGAACCGAGTATCCATTTTCAATGGCCGTCATTCCGAAGCCAATGGCCAAATGCGTTTTTCCGACACCGGGAGGACCGAGAAACAATATGTTGGAGCCACTTTCAACCCAACTGAGAGTTTTTAATTCTCTGATTATTGCCATATCAATACTGGGCTGCACATCAAAATCAAATGAGTTAAGAGTGCATCTGCGGGGAAAATGAGCCGACATTATTCCTAAGCGTATCCTGTTTTCTTCACGCCGTTCGATTTCCTTTTTAAACACGAACTGCAGTATCTCTCTAGAGTTCATTTTGCAGATGGATGTTTCACTTATAATCTCTTCAATGTGATCTCGCAGATAGGTCAGATTAAGTCTGTCTGCCATGGCCTTAAGGATATCGTCCGTACAGCTGTTCATTACCATGTACCTCCGATTGCTGATTCATATGTCTCAAGAGGCCTTGCAAGAGCATTTTTTCCCCACAACTCAAAATCAGAACTTACGCTGTTTTCTGATACAGGGGTTGATTTTTCCTGTGGTTTGGTTGTATAAACAGAAGTGGTCTTATCCATTCTGATGACTTTGTTGTCAGCTTCGTGGATGATGATATCCGTGTCTGTTATCTGAACAAATACGCTTTGGTTTGAGTACTGCTCAGGTAGCTTGTACAATCTGTTCTCGATGCGGATAAGACCACACTTATCTACCTTCCTCTTTTCTTCCCTAATGTTTGTAAACATCGTCTTTTCAAAAGGTCTCAGTTCTGATTTTTCCTCTTCAATGAACCGTTCTATGGGAAGCTTTGCTCCTGTTGTATGAGGAAGAGACAGTTCTCTGATATCCGAATATCGAACGAGCCACAGGTTTATCCAGTTCTGTAGACTCTCAAGTGAATCGAAATCTTTGCCGGACAAGGCATTTTCCTTGAAGTATCGTACCATGCGTTCGCATTTACCTTTTGAACGGGGAAGATACGGTGTACATACGACCGGTCTGATTTTCCAATAACGACAGAACGCCATGTATCTTTCATTTAATACCAGATTTTTTCCTGTATGACTCGTTACTAGGCATTTGGTATTATCGGATACCACTGACAATGGTACTCCTCCGAAGTGCCTGAATGCACTTTCTATTCCGTTCAGCCAGGCTTCCGTATTCTCTGAGGTAAATGCCTTCACATACATTCGCCTTGAATAACCAAGTACACATACAAAGAAATGGATCCTAATTTTTACTCCGCCTATAACCACGTCTTTTTCCCCGAAGTCTATCTGAAGCTGATCTCCTGGCTGAGTTTCATAACGTACAGGCGTTGAAGAACCTGCTTTCTTAAGCTCTTGCCTGTATTTCTTGCAGAACTGCTGCAGTGACCTGAGATTTGTACTTCCTTTGTAGAGTTCCTGTACTTTGCGTTGCATCGGTACGCAGTGCCCCTCAAAACGCATGAATAAAGACTTCACTGTACTCTCATTTTTTCTAAGCCAGCTATTGAAGCTCTCATGAGATCTTTGGGTATTTGCATTACTGATATTCATGTACTTACGGACAGTCTGTCTGGATATATAAAGTTTCGCCGCTATGCGTTTTATTGGCAGTCCCTGTTCATGAAGTTCACGAATTTGTTGCTGAGAAATTGAATCAAGCACTTTTTCTGAACATCCTTTTATAGTTAATCGATGCTTAATTCTCGTATGTTTTTTTGAAACTGTTATGAAACGACCTTTGTCAAGCAGAAATTTAGGCAAGACATTTTCCTCAGTGTAAGCACGGCATTGGCCACTCTGTTATACGGGG